>NZ_JBYTBB010000035.1:0-53877 GCF_058788755.1 Lysinibacillus sp. FW301-JW8 | reverse complement strand
GCTCTGCGCGAAAGCGAAGCGTCAGCGGCAAAGCGAGTAGCCTGGAACGGAAATCACCTTCATTTTGACTAAATATTTACAAAGAGTCCCTTGACTATTTAATTTTTCAACACTATGAAAGACTGCTTGCTTTGGCAAACAGTCTTCTTTCTATTTTTCTTCTGGAAACAGCTTGGGCTTCAGTTCATCCTCACCAGAGCCCTCAGCCAAAGGAACGCGAGAGCGATAGGCGGCACGACAAATTAAGTGCCCTGCTACAGGAGCTGTTACAAAGACGAAAAGGATACCTAATATTAAACGTACACTTACAAATCCATCATGTACCCAAAAATAAATAAATGCACCTAATAAACATGTTAATACCGATAGCGTAGAACTTTTCGTTGCAGCATGGGAGCGCGTGTAAACGTCAGGTAAACGGATCATCCCATATGCACTAATAACACTTACAATCGAGCCAATCAAAATGAGGATGACAGCCGCCCATTCAATCATTTGATTTACGTTCAACAATCACACCTCTTTCGATATATTTTGTAAAAGCGATTGTACCGATAAATGCTAAAATACCTAATATCAAAATTGCTTCTAAATATGCCTTTGTTTTCAATACAATCGACACGATGGCGATTGCTGACAATAAATTTACACCAATTGTGTCAAGAGCGATAGCACGGTCGGGCATCGATGGTCCTCGAATAACACGATACAGTGACAGCGCGATAGAAACACTAAATAAAGCTAAAGCTAAGAGCAAAATATTTTCAATCATTAACGTGTCACCTCCATTATTGCTTGTTCAAATTTACCTATAGAACGAATGACAGCATCCTTCGATTGTTCAATGTCCATTGCATGAATATAGAACACGTCACCCTCCTCAGAAACCTCCATCACTACTGATCCTGGAGTAAGTGTGAGTAGCAACGCAAGTGCTGTTACTTCCCAATCTCCCTTTAGAACAGTTTTGTACGTAAATATGCCAGGGGTAATCGTAAGTCTTGGCGTAGTTATTTGTTTTAACACGCTGTAGCTCGATAATAGTAGCTCCCAATTAAAGAGCCATAGTAATTTAATAATGGAAAACACACGTCGCAAATAAAATTGTGTGCCATAAAAGCGATGCAACGCATACAAAATTCCAATACCTACAATAAAGCCAATTAAAAATGTGGAAAACTGCGGGACCACCTCATCTTGTAGCAATAACCAAAGTGCTGCGATAAATAAATTTAAAATAAATTGCATTGCCATTATTTACTCACCTCACCCTGCCAAGCTTCTCCATCTAACACAGCATCAATATAAATCGATGGCGTATAAAGTGTTTCTGCTGCATCTGTTACGTATGGCGCCATCCACTCAGCTCCAATCCCTAAAGCAATTGTGCAAACTGCCAATAATGCTAAAGGCAAGACAATGCGTTTCGGTAACGGCTTCTCATCTTCTAGACTAATAATTGTTTCTCCAAAGAATGAGGAAAGAAAGATTCGTAGAAGGGAATACAAGACAATTAAACTTGATAAAAACCCTAGACCCAACAGGATAAAATTCCCTCCTTCTATCGCACCTTGTCCAATTAAAACCTTACCTAAAAAACCGCTTAATGGCGGTATACCAGCAAGTGAACACATGACAATAAAGAATAACCAGCCGAAAAGAGGATAATTTCGAATCAGCCCGCTCATTTTATCTATTAACGTTTCACCCGTAACATAAATCATCATACCTACTGCCAAAAATAGCATAGCTTTCGCTACCATATCATGCATTAAATAATAGGTTACTCCTTGTAGCGCAGACTCTGTACCAATCGCAAGACCAGCTACTATAAATCCAACACCAATGAGGACATTATAAGATGCAATAGTTCTTACATCTCGTCCTGCCAATGCGCCCATACACCCAGCAATTATCGTAAGCCCTGCCATAATTCCGAGTGCAGTATGTGTAACATCCGGATTGTTTGGAAATAGCAAAGTAAAGGTGCGAACGAGCGCATAAATGCCCACCTTTGTTAATAACGCAGCAAAAAGTGCAGCAATTGCTGTAGGTGGTACACTGTATGAGCCAGGTAACCAGAAGAACAATAATAAACCTGCCTTTAAGCTAAAGACTATTAAGAAAATCAGGGCAACAGTTGTAATAACAGGATCTGCCCCAGCCTCCATTACACGAACAGAAATATGTGCCATATTTAATGTTCCAACAGTTCCATATAAAAAGGCTAATGCTACTAAGAAAATCCAAGAGGCCACAATATTAATAAGTACATATTTTAATGCCTCGCGAAGCTGGATTTTATCGCCACCTAAACTTATAAGTGCATATGAGGCCAGTAACATTACCTCAAAGCACACAAACAGATTAAATATATCCCCTGTTAAGAATGAACCATTGACTCCTGCTACCATAAGTAAGACGAACGGATAGAAATACATTTTTTCATAGCTGTTGCCAATCGTAAACAAGGCATATAGCACACAAATTACTGCGACAATATTCGCTATTAAAACAAGCAAAACGGCAAATGAATCTGCAACAAATAGAATACCAAACGGTGGTCCCCATCCGCTAAAATCGATCCGCAACACACCCTGCTCCTGAATAGCTATCAATAGCACAATACCAATCAAAACCACAAAGCTTAATGTTAATACACTAATAATGCGCTGTAAGATAATATGTTCACGTAAAAATACTAACAATATTGCCGTAATAACGGGTACGATTAATGGTAAAACAATCAAATTACTCATCCGGCGTACCTCTCAATTCGTCAAAATTCCCTGAACCATTTGTTTTATAGGCACGGTAGCCAAGAACAAGCACAAATGCTGTCACTGCAAAGCTAATAACGATTGCAGTTAAAATTAACGCTTGAGGCAGTGCATCTGTATAGGGACGTTCTGATTCTCCTAAAAGTGGTACATCCCCTTTTTTTAGCCCGCCCATCGTTAAAATTAGGAGATGGGCTGCATGTGATAAAACCGCAGTTCCTAAAATTACACGCAATAACTGTTTCGAGAGGATTAAGTACGTCGCAACAGCTACTAATACACCAACTAACACAAGTATTAAAGATTCCATTGGCTACTCATCCTCACTTATACTTAAAATAATTGTCACTACAACACCTACAACCGTTAACGCTACACCAGCCTCAAAAATGGTGACAGTTGAAAAGCCCATTTTCCCAAATATCGGAACATCAATATAGGTATGTGCCTGTGTTAAAAATGGCACATCAAAAAATAGTGATCCAATAGCCGTTCCTGTAGCAAGTAATACTCCTAGCGCCGCCATTTTTTTAAAATCAAACGGCATTCCTTTATGCACGGTTTCAATATCATAGGCTAGATACAACAGAACAATACCCGAGGCAAGTACGAGACCACCTATAAAGCCTCCACCTGGAGCATGATGCCCTGCAAAGAACAAATAAACGCCTAGGGTTAAAATAATGAATACGACTGCTTTAGTTATTGTACGTAAAATAACGTCATTAATTTTCATGGTCAGTCTTCTCCTTTCGTGGCTTTAGCTTCGTGAGTGTATACACACCTAAGCCAGCAATTAGAAGAACGACAACCTCTAGCATCGTATCAAATGCCCGAAAATCGCCCAGTATCGTATTCACAATATTCGAGCCTCCTGCAAGCTCGTAAGCATCATTAAAGTAAGTAGCAACAGGCTCAAAGCGATCAAAGTGAACTACGGCCAAGCCCACCAGTGTAACGGTAGCACCAACTAAAATAGATATTGTGGCATTTGACCATTGGACCTTTTTATGTGCTGATTCGGGCATTAAATCAGGTAAATATTTAAAACATAGGAGAAACAAAGCGGTCGTCACAGATTCAACAACTAATTGCGTCAACGCTAAATCAGGAGCACGGAAAATAACAAAGAAAAAGGCAATTGAATAACCAAGCACACCATTTAACAACATTGCCGTCACACGACCCTTTGCGAAAATCATCCATACTGCTGCGAACATCATTACAAACACTAGAATCAGCTCATAGGACTCAATTGTAGAATCCTTAGCAAAATCAAATGCAATAGCATCCGACCAAATAAAGTAGCCCGCAATAAGCGCTACAAAAAATACATATATATAGATAAAATAATGAGTTAAATTACCTGTC
The DNA here is from genome assembly GCF_058788755.1 of Lysinibacillus sp. FW301-JW8. Classification (NCBI taxonomy): domain Bacteria; kingdom Bacillati; phylum Bacillota; class Bacilli; order Caryophanales; family Bacillaceae; genus Lysinibacillus; species Lysinibacillus sp. FW301-JW8. Next base: position 49,726 of record NZ_JBYTBB010000035.1, on the reverse strand, counting down.
ATATAGCGATTAGTCAGCCTTGCTGAGCCATTTTCGCTCATTTCAATGAGACGATTGTAATACGTATTAAACGTATACTTTTGAGAGAATATTCGATATAAAGGCTTCCAGCTTTTTAACGTTTTAAATAATATAGCCCCAATAATGATTACTCCTAGTGTCATTAATAGCTCTGCATTTATGCCATGCCATGCATGAATATGCGGTGTTAGCTCACTTGTTGACGGGAAAGTTGGATATATACTTGCCATTGCGGGCTCTAAAATATAATGTCCTAGCATATTCGGGAAGAAGAAGATTCCCACTACAAGGATGCTTAGGATAATTGGCGAAACTAGCATACCAATTGGCGCTTCATGTGGCTTTTTATCAATCTTATCTGGCTGTAATTTTCCAAAGAACGTGCGACTTATTAAAATTAAGCTGTAGACAAATGTAAAAATACTCGCCACCCAAGCGATAATCGGAAATAATAGCCCTACATCAGTAATTGAAAAGGCTTCTACATTACGAATAGCCAGCATTGCGGCAAAAAACATTTCTTTACTTAAAAATCCATTAAATGGTGGTAATCCAGCCATCGAAAAACCACCAATTACGGCAATTGTAAACGTTACAGGCATCAACGCCATTAAGCCACCAAGACGGCGTATATCACGTGTCCCCACCTCATGATCGACAATCCCTACCATCATAAAGAGTGCACCCTTAAAAGTGGAGTGATTGACAAGATGAAATAACGCCGCAAAGCTTGCCTGCGTATAAATAATAGTATTTTCAGCATAGCCGTAATAATGACCAACCGATCCTAGGCCAAATAAACTCATAATCAACCCAAGCTGACTAATTGTTGAAAAAGCTAATAAGGCTTTTAAATCCGTTTGGCGTACGGCATTAAATGAGCCCCAGAATAATGTTGCAAGACCAACCACACTAACAAGCCAGAACCAAATGGCCTCACCGCCAAATACAGGGGAAAAACGTGCAACTAAATAGATTCCGGCCTTTACCATAGTTGCGGAGTGTAAATAAGCACTGACTGGAGTTGGTGCCTCCATTGCATCAGGTAGCCAAATATGGAATGGGAATTGTGCTGACTTTGTAAAAGCACCTATTAATATAAGGATTAATGCTGGCGTAAACAGTGTATGATCACGTATTACTTCAACATTGGCTACAATTTCACGAATACTAAATGATCCTGAAGCCACAAAAAGCATTAAAAAACCAGCTAGCATGGATAGGCCACCAAAAACAGTAATTGTCATGGCTTTTCTCGCACCAGCTCGGGATGCCTTTCGGTGATGCCAAAATGCTATTAACAAAAATGATGACACGCTTGTTAATTCCCAAAACGTGTATAATACCATTAAATTATCTGAAAAAACGACACCAAGCATAGCGCCCATGAATAGTAATAGATAGCAGTAAAAGTGATGAAGAGATTCTTTCGTTGATAAATAAAAAATAGAATATAAAATAACCAAACTACCTACACCAGTAATCAGTAAGCCAAAAATCATACTGAGACCGTCTAGGTATGTTGTGAAATTTATATTAAAAGAGGGAATCCACTCATATGTATAAATAAACGTTTTACCCTCGGCAATTTGAGGAATAGAGCGAGCGAGTAAAAGAAACAAGATGAATGGAACGGCTAACACAAACCAGCCAAGATGTGCAACACGCCTCAGTCGCCTATAAAGAAGTGGAATAAGCGCAGCGCAGACAAATGGAAAAAGTATTGCAATAAGAACTGTAACCAAATGAAAACCTCCTACTATCGAATTCGTCCTGCAGACTGTTGATTGATTTTAATGATGCCGATAATAAAGTATTCCCTAATCTGATGAAGATAGTACGCTTTATTACTTAACAATCAAAATCAAATACGTAATTGAGGACACTTTATTTATTTCAGCTAGTATTCATTACCTGCTGAAAAAATGCTGTTATGAATATAGTAAAGCTAAACGAATATATCAGAAATTCCTTTGAATAATCCTTAAGGGGTTTTAGAAGATATCATGATTTGATGAATTAACAGTGAGAATTAGGATTTTTTATTGCAACTTAATTTATGATTCAGTAAGCTTTTATGGTAGTGCTGTAAGAAAAAACTAGGGGAACTTAGAGTTGGTAACTAAGGTTATTTTAAAATGGAAGCTTATTAAAATTAAACGCAATTTTACTAAGGAATACCGAGAGACTTGACTATCTATTTAACTCACTGCATAATAGTGTGGCATATAGAGACTATTCGTTTAAATGCGCAAAATGCATAAATCAAATACCTGTGAGTTATAGATATAAACTTAATTTCTCAAGGCTTTCTCGATATATTGTCATTAACTTTTATACATTTTTAAGTATACAATATAAATGAGCATAATGCACTGTAACAGCATCAATTCTAGCTGTTTTAGGATAATTTTTTCAAAATCGACAGTGGAAATAACAAAATAACAACAAGATAAGAGGTGTAAATTTTTTATGAAGCATGTGAAAGGGCGTTTAGACGAAAGTATTTTAGTTTGTGTTTATTACGGGCTTAACGGGGAACGCTTAATACGCCGTGGACATAAGATGGCCACAATGTTAGATTGCCCACTCTATATTCTTTCTGTAGACTCGCAGCCCCTTGATGCATTTGATGCAGAAAAATCTAGCTATATTGAGCAATGGAAAAAGCTATCGGATGAGCTAGATGTTGAAAAATTCATTTTATTAGATGATGAAAAACGCCCTATACAAAAAGTTATCGCAGAAGTAGCAAAGAATTTTGGGATATCACAAATAATTGTAGGTCAAAGTGCGCAGAGTCGTTGGGAAGAGATCACAAAAGGCTCATTCTTAAACGTACTGTTAAAAGAGGTTCCCTTTGTCGACTTCCATATTGTTGCTGTTCAGCGCCCAACTGATGATGATGCTAATGACATATATGAGAAAGGCGTACGCGCTTATTTAATCAAAGAGCATGAAAGCTTTAAAGTAGCATTTACATGTCCGAAATATGTATCGATTGAGGGTATTTTCTTTAAAGAAATTGGCACCGACTTTGACAATGGCATTTTTAAATTTACCTATAACGATAAAATGCATGAAGTTCATATATCAGAGGGCTACGTTATAGATAAAGAAAATCTACCAGCAGAATTTTTATCACCATTACGACAATAAAAAACGCGTTCTCAAATTTTAAATGTCCTTTCCAGGTTCTTTAAAATTTTGAGACGCGTTTTAGTTTTTATACTGCTGACGCAGGTTTATCCTTTGGTAAGAAAAAGGCTACTAATAGCAATAAAGGCAACAAGGAAACGACCATCATCGTAAAATCAATTCCCTTATGGTCCATTAAAACACCAATGACCATAGCTCCAATTGCTCCCATACCGAAAGCAAAGCCCGTTGTTAAACCAGCCATTGTACCAATTTTTGAAGGGACTAGCTCCTGTGCGTATACAACTGTCACTGAGAAGCTAATCATAATGAGTGTACCAATAATCACTAAGAATATCATAGCTGTCCATAAAGGAACATATGGAAGAGCTAGACAGAATGGCATTGGTACAATAACGGATAATAATATAACATTCTTTCTACCAATTCGATCAGATAATGAACCGCCGAAAAATGTTCCAATAACACCAAATGCCATAAAGCTGAAAATAAGAATTTGCCCAAGTCGAAGGCTAACATCATAATGATCCATCAAATAAAATACATAAAAACTTGTAATATTGGTTGTATAAAATGATCGTGCAAAAATAATAGTAAATAATAACGTCAGCGCAATACCCACTTGATTTTTTGTTAATGGAGGTAAGGTGGATACTAATACACGCTTTTTCTTTGCTAGACGTTCCTGCTCTAACTTCTTTTTATACCATGCAGCAATTTTACTTAATACAACAATACCAATCGCAGCTACAACTAATACCATTGCGGCACCGCGTTGACCAAAAACACTAAAAATATAGGCACTAATCAATGGCGCCAGTGCTTGACCTGAGTTACCACCCACTTGATAAATCGATTGTGCAAGCCCTCTTTTAGAGCCTGCTGCCATAAATGAAACACGAGAACCTTCTGGATGAAATATAGCTGAGCCAAAGCCTAAAAATAATACTGATATAATAATTACCCAATATTGGGTTGTAAATGCAATGATAGCAATACCTATGAATGAACTTATCATACCAATTGGCAAAGCATAAGGCATTGGCTTTTTATCACTAACAAAGCCCACCACTGGCTGTAATGCAGAAGCGAACATATTTAAAACAAATGAAATTAGTCCAATTTGTGTAAAGGTTAAACCTAAATCACTCTTGAATATTGGGAACATCGCTGGTATTACCGCCTGCATCGTGTCATTAATAAGATGGGCAACAGCTATTGCAATCATAATAGGATAGATTGGATTATTAACATTTTCTACTGACTTGTTCATGCTGCACACCCACTTTCTAATTTTTCTCAAATTACGATAATAATCAATTTCGCCTTGGCGTAATTGCGTCCGGATTTTGAATTGTGCCTACACAATTCATTCCTTTGAAAATCCGTGACATCCACCGGAGGCTTTATCTTCATTCAGTGGATGTTGGGACACCCACTGAAAAGGAAACCAAAACATCATTCATATTACCACATGTAGAGGTGGGAGTCATATACTGAATGAAGATAAATGATTATCGCATACTCTTGGTCTTTTTGCACAAGCTAATTTCCGACAGCAGTGTAAAGGAGTTGATGGATGTATGAATATGGACGAATTTTTTCACGTGAATTTTTGGGAAATGATCCTAAGAGCTACACTTTCCTTTTTTGCATTACTTATTTTAGCTAGAGTACTGGGAAAGAAGCAGCTTGGGCAGCTCACATTCTTCCACTATACAACAGGTATTACATTTGGTTCGATTGCTTCTGAAATAGCAGCACAGGCAGAGACCCCCTTTTTAGATGGTCTTATAGCGTTAATTTGGTGGAGTGTGTTAACCTATTTAATGACTATTATTACCATTAAGTCAAAAAAGGCTCGAGTATTAATCGACGACAAGCCAACCATTGTTATTCAAAACGGTCTAATTTTAGAATCTGCCTTAAAGAAAAATCGATTGCATATGGATGAGCTAACAATGATGCTTCGAGAACAGGCTGTTTTCTCGGTTCAGGATGTTCAATATGCGTTGCTTGAAACTACCGGTAAATTGAGTGTGCTTCCAAAGCCTGCTGAACAACCAGCAACCAAGCAGGATGTGAAGGCTGATGTTACACCGCCAATCTATATTCCAACAGAAGTGGTTTCAGATGGACAGCTTATTTATGAAAACCTAGTCGAACTTGATTTAACAGAAGACTGGCTAATGAAAAAGCTGAAAAAGCAGAATGTCCAAACAGTTGATGATGTCTATTTTGCCCAAGTTCAAGCAAACGGTTCATTATATATCAGTCTAAAGGATAAAGCAAGACGATCAAGCCCTTAACAGCTTGTATCGTCTTGCTTAATCAATTTTCACAATATCTAGCGGGGTAACGATGCCAATTAGCTTTTGCTGCGGCTTCCCATGCTCAGTTATTAATAATGCCTCAAATCGTCGACCACGCTCCACACCTTGCTTAAAAATATCTTCAGCCTCATAAATCGTTATGTATCTACTCACAAATTTGTAATTCACTCGATTTTTTTCATGCATTAATATATCATGTAGGGTTGGAATCTGTTTTGGAATTTGATTGCCTCCCATCATCGTAGCCAACCAATTAGTAATACCAACTGTCGTTACTAATCCTTTAAATTGATCCTTATGGTATACAGGGAACTGCGTGAATTTACGTTGACGAATGACCTTCAATACATGCTTTAAGGAATCCCTTTCTTGAAAAACAAGCACTTTTTTTCGAAACATTTGACCAACCAATGTAGGCTTAGCAATTGTTGAATCGATATGCTCAATTCTTTCAACTACATCAAGATGAGGCTCAGCTATCACAAAATCCATCGACGTTCGATGATGTACAATAGCATTTCTCAAGTCTGCATAGGACCTCAAATCATCTTCGTATTTCTTAACTAGTACATCCTTCTTCTTGGCTTGATCAATTAGTCGGTAAAAGGGCATGAAATCTTTTGCACCGACAATATCTCTTAGCCTATGATCTATCCGATTAAATGCTGTAAGAAAACGATCGGAATTTTGTATTGTCAATTTACTAACCTTCCTTCACATGTTAGTTTTCATATTTTCCGAGTTATTTGACAAATTTCGAGTTATAGCTACATTATATGCCTAAATGACTAAGATTCCAAGAAAAGGTACATGTGAACTACAGGGAAGAAAGGAGAGGAATATCGTTGTCGGGAGTAAATATAATAGAAAATAAAGGAATTCTAGCAGGCATGTGAATCTAAGCCTGCTAGATGATTTCTCTATTATTCTATCTATACCTTTGTACGTTAGAGTTTGCGAACTACTTTCTTGATAGCTTAGGAATCACCTGCCGCGTTTCTACACGGTCAAAGCGCTTTTTCTTTGTCACATCTAATTGTGTAATATCACCATTGTGAACAGTGACTATTATTATGCCGTAGCTTATATTTGATAGATTATCAACAATCTCCTTTAACACATCTTCTCTTATAATAGTCATATCGTAACACCCCGCGATAATTTACTTTTAAAGCGATTTCTGGCATATTGCACATCTAGTTCAAGCTGTTGAATGAGTGCCTCAATGCTTTGAAATTTATTTTCTTGCCGTATCGGAAACACAACTTTAACAATTAATTGCTCATCATAAATGGTGTCATGAAAATCTAAAATATGCACCTCGATTGTTAGATGGCTACCATCAGTAAAAGTTGGTCGATTACCAATATTCATAACACCATAATATTGCTTACCATTCAAAAAAGCTTCTACACCATATACACCATTCTTAGGAATGTTACGGACAGGAACCTTTATATTTGCAGTTGGAAAACCAATTGTTCGTCCAAGCTGCTTCCCTTGCTCCACATTTCCTTCAATATATTGAAAAGTTGAATCAAGTAATGCTACCATTTCAATCTCTCCTTCTTATAAAATCACTGAATGCTTTCATTTAATTCTTCTGTACTAAATTGCTGTAAAGCAAAGGATAGATTTCCTTGACCAAACTTAAAGAATTTAGTTGTTTCACTTGGCTGAACATATTTTTCTAAAAATGCTACAATGGCTTTTCTTCTATCATAAATATGATAAAAGCCTACATCAAAGAGCCTTTCATCAATAGTATTATAAACTCCCCGATTAATAGAAAATGTCATTTCGCACCATTTAGCAAATCTTAAATCAGGTATATGATAAATCTCATCGAATTCAGTTTTTACATTCATTCCTACCCCTCCTTACCATATCTATTGAAACTTCATTCAGAAAGGGGTTCTCTTTATACCTCTGAATGGCAACTTTCATCAGTTAGTTTTATTGTCCTTTAACCACACATTTGATTGCTTATTATCCTGATATTTTGCTGAACGCCCAGCTACTACAATATAAACAGAAAAGGTCCCTTATCAAGTAAATGAACAAGGGACCTCTAGTCGACTAGTGGGTACAAAACATTATCTATTTCATATAATAAGCAATAGGAGAATTAAAGTAAAGTATTTTTATAAGTATTATATGTTTTAAAGAATCAGAAACCATCAAGCCTAAGTAGAATGACATTCAATTCTTAATTATTTACTTCTTTATGAAATGCACCTCTATATTGTGCTGCAGGATGACGCTCATTTAATTTATTTTCGCCAAACAGAGAATGACGGAATGTTTGACCATCTTCTAATTGCTCTAACGATTTTGCTAAACCTCGTTTCCGTAGCACTGGCAAGACATAATTGATAAATTCCTCATATGAACCAGGAATGGTCGCGTTAATAACATTGATGCCATCAATTCCAGCTTTATGCCATAGCTCTAATTGATCTGCAATCGACTCTGGTGTTCCTACAATTCGGCTAGCTTTACTTCTTAGATAAAGGAGGTCTCTGACCGTTGATACATTTCCTACTTCACTTTGCTTAAGCCATTGTAGTGTGCTTTGTATTCCTTCTGTTTCAATGTTCTCGATTGGTGCATCTAATTCTAGGTGACCTAAATCAACACCTATTCCTCCACCTGCATGCGCTAAAATTGAATCTATATCTATTTTGCTATCAAGCTCTGCTGCTTTCTTCCTTGCCTCTTCTTCCGTTGCACCAATAACAAATGATAAACCTTGAAAAAATTGAATATCTGCTGCTGATCGGCCATGCTTTACTGCTAAATCTCTGGTTTCTTGTATTAGCTCCTTAGCACTGTTAGGATTTGGAGAAATAATGAATATCGCCTCCGCATGTTGTGCACCAAAATCCCTTCCAACAGTTGATGCTCCAGCTTGAAATAAGACAGGTGTACGTTGTGGAGATGGTGCTACAAGATGTGGACCCTCTACTTGATAATATTCACCTTTGTGGTGAATTTTGTGGACTTTTGCTGGATCAGCATAAATGCCTCGTTCGCGATCCTGTAAAAGTGCTCCTTCATCCCATGATCCTTCCCAAAGCTTATACAACACATCAACATATTCATCAGCCCATCGGTAACGTTCATCATGTGCGACTAATTTTTCATAGCCAAAATTGCGGTAGGCATTTTCCTGTGCATTCGTGACAATATTCCAAGCAATACGCCCATTAGAAACATGATCCAGTGTTGATATCCGACGTGCAAAATTGAAGGGCGGCTCTTGTAACGGTGCTGCTGTAAACGCCAACCCGATACGATTTGTATTAACAGCTAATGCAGATATGATCGTCATTGGATCATTGCTTGGAATTTGTAAGCCTGCTTTTATATGATGCTCCCAGCCATTTTTATAATTGCCATAGAGACCTATAACATCTGCAAAGAAAATCGCATCGAAACCGCTAGCCTCTAATTTCTTTGCTAAATCAATCCATAAGTTAATATCTTGAAAATTAATTTGCTTACCTACTTCATCCCGCCAAAGGCCATGTATAATATGAGATGCTGTATTCATAACAAAAGCTGAAAAAGAAAGTGGCTTTACCATATGGATCAGTCCTTTTATCATTAAATGTATAAATTTACTAGGTTTTAGATTAAAAATAAACCTCTTTTATCGGCAATAACTGATTGTTTACTACCAAATCGCCAATCGCCCTTGCTTTATAAACGCTTGGATTGTGTGAAACAAGTGTCCTTATATTTCGCCAATGTCTATCTAAAAAAGCACTTTTCCTTGTTGCAGAGGCTCCTCCGACATCAAATAATTTTGTCGCTGCCTTTAATGCTAATTCGTCAATTATAACTTTTGTATGCGCAACGGCTAACGATGCCTGATGGCTTAAGTCAAAAGAAATAGCACCTTGGTCAGCCTGACTGCTTGCTTGATCTAATGCATCTGCAGCTGTAAGTAGCATGGATTGTGCGGCAAATGCAATACTAGACACCAACTATTTGTAGTAGCTGCGGATCCTGCCTCGGTAATTGTGCTGCTGCAAAACTGAAGGTACGTTTTCTAATTTGAACAAGTGACACGCTATCCGCCACAATACTGTTTAAAATACCAACAATCACCGCCTGTAAATATAATTGGGGGAAGGCATTGAATGGTGTTTTTCCTTGTAACTTTTTAAAAAGTTCATTGCGATGCACTTTGACGTTTTGAAATTTTGTTGTTCCACTGCCTGTTAGCTCCTGCCCAATACCATCCCAATCATCCTCAATCGTGACACCTGTTCTATCTGTTGGAATAATAACTGCCACTGGATTATCATCAACGTCTGATGCCGTCGCAACAACATAATCTGCATATAATGTTCCAGTACTAAAATATTTGATGCCATTTAGTCGAAAATCCTGCCCATCTGCTGTCAATTTCGTATTAAATACTAAACTGCCCACATGATGCGAAGATTTCTCCGTTACGGCATTACCAATGATAATGCCATCTGCAATTTGAGCTAATAGTGCTGTATGGCGTCCATCTATATTTTCACGTAATAATTGCTCAACATAACCATAATGGGCTCGTAAAATATGAGCTACATCTGAATCTACTTCAGCCAATTGCGATACGAATTGAAAGAGTTGACGTAAGTTATAGCCCATGCCTCCCTGTTGGACTGGTAGCTGTAGTGCCCCTAATTTTTTTCTTCTAATGACTTCCATTGCATAATATGGTGGTAATCGATCATCATTGCTTCGTCTTTGTATAGCATCCTCTGCAATTTCATTAAAAACCTTATCAATAATTTGTAAATGAATTTTTTCTTCCTTCTCAGCCATTTAATACCCTCCTTATCCATTGGATTATGAGAAGCCTAAAGCAAATTTGCTATTTGATTGGGCTTTACTTTCTAACTAGCTATTCCAAACTACTATCCTCTTTATCTATAAACTTGATACGTTATTATGTATTTAATTGATTTAAAACCAAATGAGTATTTTAAACGAACCTCAATAATTACCTCATCTATTTTCATCATGTCAGACTGTTCATTTATTAATTAAAATGCTGAATGGCTGCTGTCGCAATATTTTGCAGTACCATATCATTTAATGGAGGGTTATATGCGCCGCACTGTACATCTCGAAAATACCGTTCAAGCGGTAAGCTTCTAGACAAAGAGTGTCCTCCTGCAATACCAATCTCTCCTGCACTAGTAAAATTTCATATAAGGATAGTGCATGCCCTCTATATTCTTTTGGAATAGTTAATTTCAAATAGCCTCCCTTTTCCAAAATTCAGTAATGCTCAAATGGAAACTCACCAGAAACATCATATTACGAAGCTGTCACAGCAAAAGAAACCAAAACCGCATTCATCTCACCACCTGTAGAGGTGGGAATCTTCTGTATCTGCCGCTGCCTCTACGCTTACGCGCATAAAACATCTGCCGCTATGCTTTCAATACAAAAAACATTTGCTGGATGAAGATAAATCATACCTTCGTAATAATATGCTCTTCCTATAATACGAAGGTATATATATGATTTAATTACTTCAACGTCACAGATTTTATGTCTCCGCCAAATGGACTAAAAAATACACGCTCATTTGTACTAGTCTTCTTCTGAATTGGTAGTTTAGGGAATAATAGTTCAGCAACATTATAAGCTTCTTCTAAGTGTGGATAGCCAGAGAATATGAATGTTTCGATCCCTAAATCTGCATATTCTTGGATGCGGGCAGCAACTGTATCTGGATCACCTACTAATGCAGTTCCGGCTCCTGTACGAACAAGGCCAACACCCGCCCAAAGATTTGGACTAATTTCCAGCTTTGATTTATCTCCTTTATGAAGCTCAGTCATTAAACGTTGCCCTTCAGAATCCATACGACTAAACACTTTTTGAGCTTGTTCAATTGTTTCATCATCAACATACTGAATTAAATCATTTGCTGCCTTCCATGCTTCTTCCTCTGTTCTGCGGACAATAAGGTGAAGACGAATGCCAAATTTGATAGTTCGCCCCTGCTCCTCCGCCAACGCTCGCATTTTTGCAATTTTTTTCTCTACCTGTGTAGGTGGCTCTCCCCAAGTTAAATAGGCATCAATATGTTTAGCTGCTACTTGCATCGCAATATTAGAAGACCCTCCAAAATACAATGGTGGATAAGGCTGCTGAATAGTCTCGTAGGGCAATTGACCACCTTCGACTTTTAAATAATTACCCTCGAAATCAACCGAATCTTCTGTAAATAAATTGCGCCAGATTGTTAAAAACTCATCTGTTAGCTTATAGCGCTCGTCATGATCAAGGAAGAATCCCTCTCCTGCTAGTTCTACGGGATCTCCTCCTGCCACTACATTAATTAGTAGCCGACCACCTGAGAAACGATCAAGTGTAGATGATAGTCTTGCTGCAAAGCTTGGAGACATTAATCCTGGTCGTACTGCCACTAAAAATTTCAAATTTTCTGTAGCAGCAATCAAACTAGAAGCAACAATAAAACCTTCTTCACAGGTTTTTCCTGTTGGAATTAATACACCTGTATAACCAAGCTGATCGACAGCCAGTGCAATTTGGCGGGTATAATCAAAGGTTGCTGGCCTTGCCCCATCGTATGAATTTAAGTAACGTACATCGCCATTTGTTGGAATAAACCAAAATACTTCCATTATTGTTCCTCCTTAAGAATATGGTGAAATTTCAGGGTGTTTCCCATTTAAGACAAATTGTCCGATATCCCTTATTTTGTAATCAATTGGATCATGTAAAGTATGTGTACGCACATTCCGCCAATAACGATCAAAATTATATTTTGCCGATGTCGCACGTGCACCCATCAGCTCAAACATGTGACTCGTTACCTCTAATGCTGTTTTTACGATTTGAACTTTAGCTGTTGCAACAGCTATACTACACTCACTACGCAATTCTAAAGTAAGTTGCTGTCTTTCATGCCAAGTCATTTGCAGCTTTTCATTGGCAATGTTGGATAAGGCTAGGGCCGCCTGCAATTTTACAAAAAACTCACCATAACGATAGACGTAGTACGGGTCTTCTGTAGCATTCTGTACATTTGATGTTAACCACGGTCTCGTAAAATCCCTGGTATACTCCTTTGCTTCTTGAAAAGCCCCTTCAGCGGTTCCTAGCAATACTTGATTTAAAATGGACTGTGCAATATGCGTACGAATTGTTGATTTAAGATTTGTTGAATTTTGCTGATACCCAACAAGTATCTCTTCTTCTAAGACCCTCACACTATTAAATTGCACACTTCCGCTATCTGTTTGTCTTTGCCCAAAACCATCCCAGTCATTATTAATTACTATACCCGTCTTTTTAGTAGGTATTATAGCAATTAGTAAGCCCTCTCCTTCTATCTTTTGCGCGGAAATCAATAAAAGATCAGAGTCTGTTGCACCAGAACAGAAACTTTTTTCACCATTGATTTCCCAGCCATACGTGGTTTTAATGGCTGTCACACGGTGATCTAATGGATTAAATGCATTACCCCAAAATAACTTTTTTTCAGCAGTTTTTTTAGCATAATACTCAAACTGTTCCTCTGAACCGTAAAGGTCTACAGTGGCTAAACATAAGAAATGATAACCAAATAAATGTGCTAGAGAACTATCAACTTGTGCAATTTGTTTGGTTATGGTTAACACATCTAACCAACTTTGTCCGTAACCACCTAACTCCTTAGGTGTTATTAAACCCAATAATTTACTATGGCGAATCAAATCTCGCTGCTCTTTAGCGGTTCCACCTTCTTTATCACGCTCACTAGCAGTTTCTGCAAATGTTTTAATCAAATCACTTACAATAGCACTGATTGTAGGATCTAAGGTTACTGTCATTATTTCATTCCTTCCTTCAAAGCACTTTAATGAACTGTCACTTTTGTGAAAACTGAGTACTTTAAAACCTTGCTTAATCGCTTTAGTCATCATAGACCTACTTTATTTTATCCAAAGCTATGCTGCTGATCGCTCATCTTTTCTAAAACAAAAGGCACTTATTCATAATGTCAGTAGTCATTATGAATAAGTGCCTCTATTACGCATAGTTGGCTATTCGGTATTTTTTAGATTGTTTCGCTATTAGCGATAAATGCTTAAAAGTTATATTAATTTACGAAATAGATAAAGTCAATATGTTTTATAAATACTGTAAAATTAGTTTATTTTTAGATGAATGTAATTATACCTTCATTTTTCCACTCATATTTAGGTATTGATTAGCTTATGCAGTTTTCTATATTTTGACCCTATATGTTCATCTGATAAATTCGCTTTGCCTTTACCAAATAATTTTTCACGATAAACACCTTCTTCATATTCTGGAGCTAATAACCCGCGCCTTTGAAGTTCAGGTATCACCAAATCTGCAAAATCAATAAATGTACCAGGAGTAATCGCATATGCGATGTTAAAACCATCAATATCTGTTTCATCGATCCACTCCTCAAACTTATCAACAATTTGTGCTGGAGTTCCTACAATAACTGGACCCATTCCCCCTATGCCTGCAAATGTCGCTAATTCTCTTACTGTCCATTTTTTATTAGGGCTAAATTTTGTTAATACCTCCAGCATTGATTTAATGGCATTTGTCTCGATATACTTAATCTCTTCATCTAAATCATACTGCAAAAAATCAACACCAGACCATCCACTTAATAGGGAGAGCGCTCCTTCAAGACTAATGTAGTTAGACAGCTCTTCATATTTAGCCCAAGCTTCTTCTTCTGTTTTTCCAACAATCGGTGTGATTAGTGCAAATACTTTCACATTATCTGAATCTCTATTTGCGTTTTTAACTTCTTGGCGTAAGTCTTGGACATAAGCTGCTGCTGCTTCTTTTGAAGGCACAGAAATAAATGTGCATTCGGCATGCTTTGCCGCAAATTTCTTTCCTGCGCCTGAAGCGCCAGCTTGAAATAATACCGGTGTGCGCTGTGGAGATGGTTCACATAAATGAATTCCTGGCACTTCAAAATACTTTCCTTTATGTTGAATCTCATGCACCTTTGTAGGATCTGAAAATACACCTACTTCTTTATCACGTATAACAGCTCCGTTCTCCCAACTACCCTCCCAAAGCTTATAGCATACCTCTAGATACTCATCTGCAATGTTATAACGTTCTTGATGCTGAAACTTATCACCAATATCAATATTCTTTGTTCCACTTTCTAAATAAGAGGTGACAATATTCCATGCAATTCTACCGTTTGTTAGATGATCAAGCGTGGAAATACGACGCGCGAAAGAATAGGGATGCTCAAATGTCGTCGAACATGTCATACCAAACCCTAAATGCTTTGTGGCATATGCCATAGCAGAAACAAGTAAAATTGGATCATTGACAGGAACTTGCGTTGCTTCCCGCACAGTTGTGGCTTTATCATTGCCGTAAACATCATAAATCCCAATCACATCCGCAATAAATAAGCCATCAAATCGACCTTTTTCCAGTATTTTTGCTAACTCTACCCAATAATCAATGTCCTTATATCGCCAAGCTTGGTCATCTGGATGTCTCCACAAACCTGGAGACTGATGTGCTACGCAATTCATGTCAAATGCATTTAAATAAATACGCTTTTTCTTCATAACATGCTCTTCCTCTCTATACTCAGCATATAAACTCCTGCTCCACAAAAAAAAAGCAGGAGTTTCCTATTAAATATATTAAATTAGTAGGTTTTACTTCGCAGTTGTTGGATTTGTACCTTCTTCTCCCCATAAATCTAATGGTAAGTCTAGGATTAATTTTCCCACCTGATCACGCCCAATATGATTGGATGGAGCCATTGGAATACCTGCACGTGCATCTCGATATAATCGTTCAAAAATCCCCTCCGAATAACCGTAGCCACCCGCAACTTCCATCGCAACACGTGCTGCAAAATCAGCCAGCTCTGTTGTTTGCACCTTGAACTCTACTATCTCTCTACCTAATGAAGAAAGAGATTCTCCTTTTTCTAATAACTCATCATGATGACGAGCTAATTCTAGTTGCCATGCCTTTAAAGCGGTGATTTGAATTTGAACCTCTGCTATCCTTGCCCGCAATACTTGGTAATCTGCCAATCGTTTATTAAATCCTTTGTTAACAGCATTCTTCACATGATTAATCGCAGCATTTAGTGCTCCCTGAGCGACTCCTAACCAAGCTGAGGATAAACCCACTAAATAAATAGGATTTATACCTTCCGTAATAATATCTTTTCCTAAGCCCTCTTTTCCTAACAGGTCCCGCTTAGGTACAATGACATTTTCATATCGGATGGGACCACTATGATTTCCACGAACACCTAATGCCTTCCAGGGCTTTGCTGAAATACCTTTACTTTTTCCATCCACGATGAAGAAACTCAGATCACTTACATCCTCAGTGTCAGGTGTTCTTGTCTGTAGTAAATAAAAATCTGCCTGACCGCCACTAGTAGTAAATGACTTTTCTGCATTAATGATATAACCCTCTGCCTGACGTTCCGCTTGACTCAAGCTATACCATACATGACCACGTGTTGCTTTTTCACTGATAGAAAATGTACCAATTAATCCATTGCGAATCGGTAAAAGCCAGCGTTCTTTTTGTTCATCATTGCCATATAAATGAATTCCCTGTGCTCCACCCACATGCATAGCATAAACTAGTGCAGTCGAAGCATCCACCTTTCCAATTTCCTCCGCAGCAATTGCAAAACCTAAATAGCCTAATCCTAGTCCGCCCCATTTCTCATCAATTGTCACGGAATTCCAGCCTTCCTTGGCTAAGGCTTCAAGATTTTCTCGTGGGAATTTAGCTTCTTTATCAATTATTTCTGCATTTGGTTTTATAACATTTTCAATAATGGGTTGAATTCGCTGACGAATCTCCTCTACAAATTCCCTCGAATATCTACTTTTCTTTTCTGCTACTATACTCATTCGTCTGCCTCCTTTTGTAAATGGTTTAACCTAGAAATACACTTCATTAATTGGCAATTCTATTCTGTTTACCTCATAGTTTCCGATTGCTCTTGCCTTGTAGACAGTCGGATTATGAGAAGAAATCGTACGAATATTACGCCAATGACGATCTAAATAAGCTGTTCTGCGCGTTGCTGAGGCACCGCCCACTTCAAATAACAGTGTGGATGCTTCAAGAGCTAATTTGTCTACTATAACCTTAGCTTGAGCTGCACGTAATGATGCCTGATGGCTCGCCTTATACTCTATAATGTCCTTTTCTGCTGTTAGGACTGCCTTATCCAGTTCTTTTGCCGCTGCTAGCACGATTGTTTTAGCAGCAAATGCACGACTTGATAATTCTCCTATAACCTGTAATAGTTGTGGATCCTCAGTTGGCTTTTCTGCAGCGGCAAAACTAAATGTTCGTTTTCTAGTTGATAGTAAATTCGCAGCATCTTGCACAACACTTTGTAAAATCCCAGCAATAACAGCCTGTAAAAATAATTGTAAATGTGAGTTAAACGGCGTTGAGTTTTCTGAAATAGGAAAAATTTCAGTTTTTTCAACAGATACATTCTTTAAGTTGGTAGTGCCGCTACCTGTCAAAGTTTGACCGAAACCATCCCAATCATCTACTACTTCAACACCCTCTCGATCAGTCGGAAGGATCACCCGAACCGTTTTGCCATTAACATCAGAAGCCATAATTTCTACCCACTCCGCATATAGGGTACCTGTACTGAAATATTTAGTACCGTTCAGACGATAACCTTCTCCATCTACGGTTAGCTTTGTTTCAAACTGGAAAAGTCCTGCATTGGTACCATTTAGCTCCGTAAATCCATTCCCGATTAAATCTCCTCCTGCAATTACTTCTAGCCATCTGGCACTTTGAGGATTCTCTTTATCTAGTAAAAACTGCTCTACAGCATAAAAATGATAACGTAAGCTATGTGCTACATCTGGATCTGCTGCTGCCAATTGAATGAGCACATCAAATACATCATGGATAGCTGCACCTGCTCCTCCCAGTTCTATTGGTAATCTTAATGCACCGAGACGTGCATTTTTAATTAGCTGAATCGCATGATGAGGGTGTGTTGTTGAACTTTCTTTACGACGTTTTGCTGCATCTTCTGCAATCTCTGTTAACAATTTTTTTAGTTCCTCACTATTGGGCCTTACAATGGAGCTTAAAGTGATGTGTTCTGACATATAAACATCTGCCCTTTCTTTATTAATGATTTTGTAATTGTAAATTAGCCTCTTTTTCTCTTACTAAAGGAATGACTTTTTCACCAAATGCCTTTAGATCCTCTTCATAATGCAAGAAGCCTGTTAGCACAATATTAATCCCAATTTTCTTTAGTTCTATTATTCGATTAGCCACTTGCTCTGCAGTACCAATTAATCTCGTTTTAAAACCGTCATTATACTGAACAAGATCCTCATAAGTTGATTCAGCCCACATTCCTTGTTTGTCACCTGTAGATTGACCAGCCTGCTTAACAGATTCTTTAAAGCCTAAAACAGCTTCATCATTTGCTTGTTTCACAATATCACGTAATACTTGCTGAGCCTCTTCCTCTGTATCTCGAACAATAACGAATCCATTAATGCCAAATTCAATTGGTCCGTTGTTATTTGCCTCTCGAAGCACTCGAACCTCCTCAATTTGAGCTTTAATTTTATCTAGTGGGTCACCGTTCATGAAGTAAACATCTGATACACGGCCAGCCATTTCTTTTGCAGCTTGAGAATTGCCACCTTGAAAGATTTTCGGTGCTTGAATTGGCTTCGGCTTTAATGGAGCTTGATTTACTCTATAAAAATCACCTTTATACGTAAATTCGTCCTGTGACCAAAGACCACGTAAAATATCTATAAATTCTTCAGAACGACGATACCGCTCGTCATGCTCTAACCAAGGCTCACCATATCCTGTAAATTCACCTTTAAACCAACCACTAACAATATTGATTGCGGCCCTACCGTTGCTGATTTGATCCACAGTTGAAATGATCTTTGCCATAACTGCTGGATGCCATAAACCAGGCAACACGGCTGTAATAATTTTTAATTTGGTCGTGGATGCTGCTAAGGCTGCTGCAAGTGCGGATGCCTCTAACTGATTCTCTGCTCCATAACTAGCAAAAAAACGTGTTTGCAATAATACATAATCAAACCCAACATTCTCTGCAATTTGGGCATAGCGTTTATTCGCTTCAAAAGACCAATCAGTATGCTGTGAAATATTAGAAATGACTAATCCACCACTAACATTTGGAGCCCAATAAGCAAATTGCAATGTCATCATTTACTCCTCCTTATTCATATTGAACTTATAAGTATAATAAATATTAATGCTAAAAAAATTTATATTCCTTTTAACAAAACACAAAAAACTCCTTAATTCTAAAATTAAGAAGTCTCTAGTCGTCTAGCAGACCTACTATCAATGAGATATCTCTATTACCGTAGTCGGTTTTCTATAGAGTATGTTTCGAGTTGATTAGTGAGTTACTTATTTATGATTGTTAGCTACATCATAAATGTTGAAATTTACAAAGTCAAGTATATTTATAGGAATAATTAAAATTATCAAAATATATTTCGGAATTTGCATATTCACTGAAAAAAAACCCTTAGCTATGTTTTGACCATAGCTAAGGGTTAAAATTATTTTGTGTAAGACAATACCGCATTTTTCTTAAAATGCTGAAGCGCTTGTGTAGCTTCCTTTTTATTTGTATATTCAAAAATACGAACATCTTTTTGCTCAAATACTGTAATAACCCACATAGTAAAATCCCCCATCAATTTGTTTTTTTGTATTATAACAATTAAGCTACTGGTAATATTTTTGTCTAACTGTTTTATAACAACTTCTAACTTGATTCCTATTCTACTCCGATTTTTTCAAAAGAAAAGCATTATGTGAGGTTTTTCACAAACTGTTCAAATTCAAAACGCTTTCATTGAACAAATTGTGAATTTACATTATTTGAAGGGATAAAATGAGCTGGATTCACTGAAATTTATTCATCTATGCCTAGTTGAAGTTTGCTGCAAAAGGATTCAATTATGTCACGTTCGTCTTTTGGCAGTGCATTATATTCTGTCCAATGGTCTGCTGAGAGTTCCTCTAGTTCTTCAAAGCTGACCTCTCTTGTTAGAACAGTTCCATTAACTTTAGCGGCTAATTGCTCAGCAGCCTTACTATTCGTAAAAGCAAATGCATGCTCTTCATCTTCAGTAAGCATGAGCATATCGTTTAACCCATGATAATAGCTGCTCTCTACCTGTACTATATAATAGATTATGGATGCCATCTCACACCTCCCTTTCATTCAAGCTCTGAATCATTACATTTTTTTAGAAATCCATTAAAAAACTATATACTATACAACAGAAAAGGACTAGCACTTTATTTGCCAGCCCCCTCACTCTTTTTTTAATTGCTTTAAATCTTTGTCATTGCAGCATTCTTCTTCATGGCCCATATCCCTAAAACAACACAAGCTAGAAGTAGCATAATCGTAAGAAGCATACTCCACCAATAATATGACATTTCCATCGTAACACGGATAAGCTGTACACCATATGTCGGCATTTTCCACGGTGATATGGTCCAAAATGAGCCCAACAATGCATCTATAATCTGCCCAACAAAAATCACTATGAACGTAAATGCTGTAGCAATAGTTGTTTTAAATGCTGCACTCATTAGAAGTGTGACTGCTAGTACAAATAGCAACCAAACATAATAAGTACAAAAGCTTGCTAGAAGTGTTGCTGCATCAATTGATCCATATAAAATGACTGTGTAATAAACACTACCTGTAAAGCCTGCTATAATACTTACCAAACTTATAACACTTAAAACCGTGAACTTACTTAGAAAATATGCAGCAAATGAAATTGGACGCACATATAAGAGTGTCGCCATTCCATTAGCGCGTTCCTTACTAATTGCTCCAACAAAAGCAGCCAATATCACCAGTAACCCTATTGTTTGAAACTGTCCAATAGAAGCCTGTAATAAATCGACAGGCATTAACTCTGGCAGTAACATTTCAAACCCTTCTGGTACATTTCCAACAGCATTTAAAATATCCATCATATAATAGTTTGTCAGTGGATCACTCATACCTAGTAATACAAATACAAGAGGTATCCATAAAAACTTCCTGCTTCGCCAAGCTTCTCTAAATTCCTTTTGCAGAAGTACGTTAAAACCTCTCATATTTTTTTCGCCACCTTCATAAAAATTTCTTCAAGTGATGCCGTTTGTCTTTCCACTTTTCGGATTTTATAAGGTGTCTTACTTAAATATTGTAGTAGTTGCTGCATACTTGGCTTCTCATCAATAATTTCTATATATACAAAACAGCCCTTGATTTTGCCTTTCAGCTCATTTTGATCAATAAAATGTTTTGCTTCTTCTTCGGAGCTAA
The DNA here is from genome assembly GCF_058788755.1 of Lysinibacillus sp. FW301-JW8. NCBI lineage: Bacteria > Bacillati > Bacillota > Bacilli > Caryophanales > Bacillaceae > Lysinibacillus > Lysinibacillus sp. FW301-JW8. The sequence continues at coordinate 28,795 of NZ_JBYTBB010000035.1, read as the reverse complement.
ATTCAACGACAAAATGGAGCTCATCAAAGCGTTGTCGTACCTCCAGTAATGTTCCTTGCTCTACTAATTTTCCATCACGTAAAAATAATAATTGATCTGTCATTTCCTCTGCATCATTTAAAATATGTGTTGAATATAAAATAGTTGTTTCTTGCTGTAAGCCCTTTAATAAATCAAGAACTTCCCTTCGTCCTACTGGATCTAAAGCAGAAACAGGCTCATCTAATAGCAGTAATTTAGGTTTATGCACAATTGCCTGGGAAATGCCAAGACGTTGCTTCATACCACCTGAAAATGTAGCAATTTTCTTATTTAAATCATTACCCAATCCTACAAATTCAAGCGTTTTTTGTGCATCTTTTTTGGCGTTCTTAGCAGAGACACCATTTAATTTTGCAGCCATTTCTGTAAACTCTATCGCACTTAGCCAAGGATGAAATTGTGGATATTGTGGTAAAAAGCCAATGTTAGCTCTAACTTCATCCTTCTGCATCTTTACACTTCCAGATGTTGGCTTTAAAAGGCCGGTTAACATTGATAATGTTGTTGTTTTCCCTGCACCATTCGGTCCAATCAAAGCTGTTGATGTATTTTCTTCTAGTGTGAAATCAATACCATCCACTACGACCTTCTCTGCAAATTGCTTTGTCAGACCTGTTACTTCAAGCAATGTTGTCATGTTTGTTTTCTCCCAACAATAAAGTACGAAATGGGTCCAAGTAGATTAACAAACACAATAATAAAAACCCATAAAATTTTTGGACCATTCGTTGCGTGGATTTTTCTTAAGTCAAATAGAGCTACAATCATTAAAATTAATTGTACGACGATTAGTGGTGCTATGATTGCCCATGGAATATCCCCTAACTGCTCTATCATACTGATCACCTCAATTTATTGTTATACCATTACTATAACAACTTTGTTCTAATATGTATAGAACAAAGTGAAGGGTATTCCATTTTTAGTAAATTTAAATGTCACTTTTTTGATATTATTAATAATAATATAGTAATAATATATCAAAAAAGATTTCTGGCACAAAAAAAGAAGTACCAAATTATTTTATGGTACTCCCTGTTCATTATTTATATAACTTCTGCAAAGCATCTGCCATTTTTGGACGGATTGTTACTTGTGGACGGGCTTCCTTTACAGTAGCTTCAGCTTCCTCTAAAGAGCTGGCAAATCCAAGCTCCATCAATATAGCTGTGGCTGCAACACCTGCTCGTCCACCTCCACTTCCGCAATGAAAATATACCTTCTGTCCACTCTCATAGGCAGAAACGATTTCATTGGCTACTTTTTTTATAGATGGCGCTACTTCTAAATCCTCATCAGCTATTGGTAAATGCTTGTACAGATAAGAAGACTCACTCTGTTCTTCTAAGGTAAGACCATTTATCCGAACATCTATTACGACATCAACAGACTCTTGCTCAAAAGCCGCTTCAGCATCCTTTGCCCCACCGAAAAATAATCGATCCTTCACTAACACATCATAGTTCTTCTCCATCTATACACGCTCCACATGATTATTTAAGCAAGTGCTTAATATCATCGTAATAAGGAAGAGCTGTTAAAGCCCCCGCTTTTGTTGCCGCTAAAGCACCTAGTTTATTACCAAAGCTTACACAACGAATAAGCTCCTCTTCTGTTGTAGGTAAACCATTGTAATGAACATCACGTAAAACACCAGCCATAAATGCATCCCCAGCACCTGTAGTATCTACTGGCACTACCTTCTCTGTCGGTACATGAATAGTCTCACCATTTAATACCGCATATGTGCCATTTTCGCCAACAGTTACTAAAATAATCGGCACTAGATAGCTGTTTAAATGCTCAATTCCCTCTGCCAAATTTATTGTCTCTGTGAGGAAGTAAAGTTCATCATCTGTGACCTTTAAAATATCTACCTGCTCAAAAAAAGATGTAACTGTTTCACGGCAGATCTCCTCACTGCTCCAGCGTAGAGGTCTTATATTCGCATCCATCGCAATAATGGCTCCTTTTTCCTTGGCCATATCAACCGCAACACGTGTTGTTTCAAGTGCTGTAGGATGGAACATTGTACCTGAGCAAACAGTTAACGCAGATGCATGTTTAAATGCTACTTCATTTAATTGAGACGCTTCTACTTGTAAATCTGGCGTCTCATCGACATAATCTTTAAAAATTCGCTCACATGCTTCAGTTAAATGCACATAGACACCACTTACACGTTTTGCAGGGTTAAAAACTGCATAATCCAGAGTCACCCCTTCTTGTGCAAGCCCATCTCTCACAAATTGTGAGCCCTCGTCATCCCCGGTAATGGTAATTAATGCAGATGGCGCACCAATACGGCTAATACCTGCCGCAACATTTACCGTTGCACCACCCATATATTTAGTAAAAGATGTATTTGTTACATCATCAGCAATATAGTCAATAAAAGCATCTCCATAGACTAATATAAAATCCTTCTCATCCTTTGTCATTGTTGTCCTCCCAAAAGTCTATTCATTATAGATTAACATGAAAATAGTTGTTGCATAAAGTGAAACTTCATGAGGACGCCTTTCCTTAATCCTCCATAACGGCGGGCTTGTGTATAAAGTTTTCTGAAAAATAGGAAAGCGAGCATCATTCTCTTAAAACTTGAGTCATCTTCTATCTTTGTTATACTTGCCTATAGAAAGGTAGGGATTTTGACAATGAGTATAACAATTCGACAAGCGCAACCACAGGATGCCCATGCCGTTGTTCCATTAATAATGGATGCTATTGGTGATATTGCCAATCGTTTAACTGGTGAACAAACAGAGGAAGCTGTTAAACGAGAATTAACAAACCTTTTCAAACGTGAGGATAATCGACATTCTTATTTAAATACTTATGTAGTCGTTGAGAATGAGCACGTATTAGGAATTCTTGTTTATTATAATGGCGAGCAGGCTATTGAGATGGATGCTAACCTTGTAAAGTGGCTGAAGGCTAAAAATGCGCCTTCTATTATCATTGATCGAGAGGCTCACGAGGACGAATACTATATTGATACAGTATGTGTTTCATCTGAGGCTCGTGGTAAAGGGATTGGTACATTACTGCTGCAATATGCAGAAGAACTAACAAAGCAGCGAGGCTTTAAAAAACTATCATTAAATGTTGAAACTCAAAAAGAGAGTGCACGTCGTTTGTATGAACGTTTAGGCTTCGTCATTACAGAACCATGGTCAATTATTGATGAACCTTTTCATCATATGGTGAAGCAAATTTAGGAAGTGAATCGCAAAAATATGAAATCAAATTTACTATATCCTCTACTGATTGTTATTGCCTCTAGTAGCTATGGAATATTATCGACAATTGTCAAAGTAGCTATGCAACATGGCTTTACATCAGCAGAGGCTGTGTCGAGTCAATATATTATTGGCTTCATACTAATACTCACTATTTTTTTAATTACGCAAAGACAATTACCCAAGCCTTCGAAAGGCGGGCTAGTTATTTTGGTTTGTGCAGGGCTACTTACTGGCACTACAGGTATTGTCTATGGAGAATCATTAAGATATCTGCCTGCTTCTTTGGCGGTAGTGATGCTCTTTCAATTTACTTGGATTGGTCTACTGCTGGATTGTGCACTAAACAAACGGTTACCAAGTCGTCCTGAAGTGATTTCGCTAATTATTTTATTTGCAGGAACCATTTTAGCCGCTGGTGTGTTAAATGTGGATCTAAGTAGTATCCCAATAAAAGGGTGGCTTTTTGGCTTTGCTGCTGCATTTAGCTTTGCTTGTTTTATTCAATTTAACTCACGACCTGTGGAAGGTATTACAACTACTGCCCGTGTCTTAATTGTATCCTTCGTTGCACTGATTTTAATTAGCATTTTCCTTAACCCTGAAATTATATGGAATGGAAAATTGTTTGTTCATGGTTTATGGAAGTTTGGACTAGCTTTAGGGCTTTTTGGCATTATATTGCCGATTTATTTATTTTCAATAGCCATTCCAAAAATAGGCGGTGCCCTTGCCTCCATATTAAGTGCCATCGAGCTTCCAGTAGCAGTTACCGTTTCTGTTATTGTTCTACATGAACCATTAACTGCTATACAAGTAATGGGGATAATTCTTGTCATTGTTGGGATGATGCTACCTGCAATTATTACCCAACGTCGGCAAAAGGATATTATTTTAGAACCCATCAACAATAAAAACGCATAATTAAAACTCCTTAATATTGGGTTCATCCCTTTTTAAGGAGTTTTTTCGAATTTTGTAATTATGGCATTGATAACCAATATTTATTTAGTTTATGATGAGGGCAATTAGAAATTTTTAATAATTCTAACATTATTGTGTTACCTCCGTATTATACTGCTATATGCAAGTTACTCACTATGAGAAAGGAGAAGATTATGAAAAAATCGCGTATTTTCGGTTTTTTCCTTGTGCTGATGCTCATTGTCTTAGCTGCATGTAGTAGTGAAAACAACAAGAATTCTACAAATGATGACAAAACGTCAAATTCTGAAAAAGCAGATGTAGAAACATCACCATCAGGCAAGCTAGTTATTTACACTGGTCGTGATGAGGAGATGGTACAGAAGGTAATCGATCAATTTAATGAAAAGTATCCAGACATTGAGGTAGAGTTTTTGACAATGGGGGCTCAGCAAATTTTAGAGCGTCTACGCGGTGAGAAGGCAAACCCACAGGCTGATTTCTGGTGGGGCGGTACACAATCAGCACTTATTGTTGGGGCTAATGAGGATTTGCTTCATGCATGGAAGCCTAGCTTTATCGACTCCATCGATACTGCACATAAAGATGCAGAAGGACGTTGGTTTGGCGAAATGCTGCTCCCTGAGGTAATTATGATTAACAGTGATGTATTAACGAAAGAATCTGGACCACAGGATTGGGATGATTTATTAGATCCTAAATGGAAGGATAAAGTTTTAATTCGTGGTGTTTTAGCATCTGGAACAATGCGGACTATTTACTCCTCCATGATTGTACGTCAAGGCGCCGATTCCCCTGATAAGGGCTATGATTGGCTATTACAACTAGATGCCAATACAAAGGAATATACACAAGATCCAAATGCACTTTATTTAAAGCTTACTCGTCAGGAGGGCAGTGTTTCGTTATGGAATCTGCAAGATATTTTATTAAAAAAATATACAACGGATTATCCATTTGATTACATTTATCCAAAAAGTGGTGCACCGATTTTAGTAGATGGTGTAGCTGTTGTCAATAATGCGAAAAACTTAGAAAATGCAAAGCTCTTCGTTGAATTCTTATTTGAAAAGGGTATGGTCACGCAACTGGCTAATGACTATTATCAAATTCCTACACGTTCAGATATTGATAAAGCAACAATGCCTGAATGGTATCAAGAGCTAGATTTAAAAACTTTTGATATTGATTGGCAGCTTATGTCAGAAAAAGAAGCCGAGTGGATGGAATACTGGGATAATAATATTAAAGGACGCGGCAAATAAGATTATAGAAAATAGCTTACTAGTGTTATCACTAGTCATGTTGTTGAAAAATTAAATAGTCAAGGGACCCTTTGTAAATATTTAGTCAAAATGAAGGTGATTTCCGTTCCAGACTACTCGCTTTGCCGCTGACGCTTCGCTTTCGCACAGAGCAAGGCTTCCTGCGCTGAGGAACGAAGGCTAAGTTCGTCACGTCCTGTGACAACACCTTCGTGACCAACATCATGTTGGCCTCAGTTTCTCGTCTGTCTCGCTATCCCACGGGAGTCGAGTTGCCTTGCACTCCAATCAGCAATAGTGTCGAACTTTGAATATTTTCTTCCCTCAAAAGTAAAGTAAAAGCATATTACTTACCAACATTAATTAGATAGAGTAGTGGTACAATTCTATAGTTGTTTATCCTACATTCTATGGATAAAACCACTTTGTCACTTTTCATAAAGTCACTTATTGCTGTCGCTCTGTTTCGCAAAAGAAAAATGTTATATCAAAGCTCAATTTTTGCGCAAAATAGTGATGGTTAAGACTTCATTTTATCACTACACATTTATGTGAAATGCCAATAGAAAATACTATGAGTAATGGTTGATTGGAGTGTAGACTGAGTGACTCCTCGGGGATTCAGCGTCACAGATGAGACCCTGGAGCGAGCTACGCGAGTGAAGCGGCTCATCGGACGCCCCCAGGAAAGCACTCAGTCGGAACGGAGATCAACCCCTCGTTTTGAAAAAGGGCTATACTTTTTTATATGTCACCTTGATGTCATTGACATAATAGTATTTCAACAACATGACTAGTGTTATCACTAGTTTGCTATTTTTGTATAAATGACCACCTACTGCTCACAAGAAAGGACAACAGAATTTCTTATTTGGAAGCCTTCATGTATTCTAACTTTCTGCGAGAAAGGAGCACTTTTTTGAGAAGTGTCAAAATAGAGAATGTCTCTAAGCAATTTGGTCAGGTGCATGGTGTAAAAAATTTAAGCCTTGATATTAAAGCTGGGGAGTTTTTTACATTTCTCGGTCCAAGCGGCTGTGGTAAAACAACTACCTTGAGAATGATTGCTGGCTTTTATTACCCGACAGCGGGGAAAATTTTATTTGATGATCAGGATGTGACTCGGCTTCAGCCCAATAAACGGAATATCGGTATGGTGTTTCAAAACTATGCTCTTTTCCCCCATATGACGGTTGATGAAAATATCGCCTTTGGTTTACAGGTTAGAAAGCTTAGCAAAAGCGAAATTAAACGAAAGGTCGATCGAATTCGAGGACTTGTTCATCTAGAGCCCTATGGAAATCGAAAAATCAATGAGCTATCAGGCGGGCAGCAGCAAAGAGTCGCATTGGCTAGAGCACTTGTGATTGAGCCAGATATTTTATTACTTGATGAGCCTTTATCGAATTTAGATGCAAAATTACGTGAGGAAACTAGAATTGAAATAAAACGAATTCAAAGCGAGCTTGGTGTCACAACTATTTATGTGACGCATGATCAAATGGAAGCAATGGCCATGTCTGATCGCATTATGGTGATGGAAAATGGCTATATCAAGCAAATTGGTACCCCTCAGGAAGTTTATCATCGTCCTTTAAGCCGCTTCGTTGCAGATTTTATCGGCGAAACAAACTTAATCGAAGCAACCATTGATACTATTGATGACGAGCATATACAAGCAAAAACAGCAAATGGACTTGTTCTCACTGGGCGAAAACACCAAAGCTCTCTATCTTTATCGCATATGATTGGAGACAAAGTGTTTATCTCTATTCGTCCAGAATCGATTCATCTAGATACAGGTGACAATACATTGACTGGTAAAATTTCTTTTGTTGAATTTACTGGAATTAGCGTGAATTACATTGTCGATTTTCAAGAATTTTCGCTAAAAGTAATGATTGTTAATTCAAGTGATTCATTAAAAAAGATTGGTGAGGATATTACGTTAAATATTCCTTATGATGCATTATATTTTTTAGGTGAATAGGGGGGAAGCTGACATGAACAAAACACCTGTCAACACTCCTAAAGAAAATATATGGTCACGAGTTACGTATTCTAATTGGTTTGTATACATCCTCATATCGCCATTATTTTTAATATTGCTTGCCTATGTGGTTTATCCCTTCTATCAAACTTTTTTACAGAGTTTTTCAGGAAATGATCCATTTTTCTCCTATAAAAAATTTTTTGATCTGGCTAGCCCCGCCAATTTAGAAGCGTTATGGACTAGTTTATATATTTCAGTCATTAGTGTTATATGTTGTGCAATTGTTGGAGTGACAATGGCATTTTTACTAGAACGTTATGATTTTCCAGGAAGACGGCTGCTATCAGTTTTGGTATTAGTACCCATGGCTCTTCCACCGTTAGTAGGTGTGTTGTCCTTTACATTTTTATATGGGGAAAGCGGTATCTTCCCCCGTGCCTTCCAGCATTTATTTGGATTGAGTCAGGTACCCTTTTCGTTAAAAGGAATTTGGGGAGTTATCGTTGTCCATACATTCACGATGTATACCTATTTCTACCTGACGGCCTCTGCTGCTATAAAGGGGCTTGATCCAGCTTTAGAGGAAGCAGCAACGAGCCTTGGCGCTGGACGTATTCGCATATGGACAAAGGTTATTTTACCGATGCTGACTCCTTCAATAGTGGCATCTTCATTATTAGTATTTATGATATCTATGGCATCCTACACGGCACCATTAATGTTCGGTGTAGAGCGTACAATGACAATGCAAATTTATTTATCTAGAACAAATGGCAATCTAGATATGGCGGCGACACAATCTATGATTTTATCCTTTGTGTCCATCTCATTTCTGTTGCTGATGCGTTGGTATCAAAATCGCCGTAACTACCAAAATCTAAGCAAAGGCGTCAGTATCCATCGATCAGAAGTATCTTCAAAGGGAATGAAAATAACTGCTGTTGCTGCATCATTCATCAGCACCTTAATTTTAATTTTACCCATATTAGTACTAGTCTTAATTTCATTTTCTGTGGATGGTGCATGGAAAACGCAAATTCTCCCAACAGAATACACAATGAATCATTATGTTGCACTGTTTACAGATGAACGCACATGGCGACCAATTTGGAATTCCATACAAATGGGTGTTGTTGCGACGATTGGTAATATAATTTTTGGAGTTGCAGCTGCCTATGCTATGGTACGATTAAACTTTAAAGGTAAAACGTTACTTGATATATTAATTATGGTACCATGGGCATTACCAGGGACAGTTGTAGCTGTTAACTTAATTGCAGCCTTTAGTACTGAAAACGTCTTCGCTTTTAATCAAGTGCTCATTGGGACGTTCTGGATTTTACCGTTAGCTTACTTTATTAGACATTTACCGCTTGTCTTTCGCTCGACATCTGCTTCACTTGTGCAATTAGATCAGTCTATCGAAGAAGCATCTCGAGGATTAGGTGCCACTTGGTGGTATACGTTTAGACGTATCGTAGTACCGCTCACCTTTACTGGAATTCTTGCTGGTACATTATTAGCGCTTGTCCAAAGCATTGGTGAGTTTGTAGCATCCATTCTTATTTACAGTACATCTACTATTCCACTGTCCGTCGCTATATTCCAAAAACTATATTCATTTAAATTTGGAACTGCCTGTGCATATGGTGTTTTACAAATTTGCTTAATTTTAATTGTACTGATTATTTCTGAGAAGTTATCTAAGGGCAGTGCTGGCTCAGCCATCTAACTGCTAATCTACTAGGAGGCAATGAACATGTTTGAAGATTTCCGCAATAAAACACAGCAAGAAGATGGGATGATTTTCCCTTCTAATATTTATCGCAAAATTGTCTTACAACCGGCCTATGATGAAGCAAAGAAAAACTTTTTATCAATCATGCTACAAATTAATATTGCACACTTAAAAATGCTGGAAGAACAAGGACTCGTAAAAAATGAAGAAGCAAAACAAATTGGCGTCGCACTTAAAAAGCTAGATTTAAACTATTATCGCTTAGAGGATTACAGCCCAAGATACGAGGATTTATTCTTCCGTATCGAAAATAAATTAATAGAACTAGCTGGTGATATTGCTGGAAATCTTCACATAGGCAGAAGTCGTAATGACATGGGTATTGCCATTTATCGCATGACATTAAGAAAAAAATTATTATTGCTTATGCGTGAATTATTGACATTACGTGATGATTTAATCGCGGCTGCAGAAGAACATGTGGATACTATTATGATTGGCTATACTCATACTCAACAGGCACAGCCAACAACCTTTGCACATTATTTGAAGGCTGTTATCGATCAACTGGAGCGAGATTTCGAACGTTTGCAGCACGTCTACAAAACAGTTAATCGCAGCAGCATGGGGGCAGCGGCACTAACAACGACAGGCTTCAAAATTAGCCGAGAGCGCATGCGTGATTTATTGGCATTCGATGATATTATAGAAAATGCTTGGGATGCTGTTGCAGGTGCAGATTATATTGCCGAGGCAGCAAGCATTGTACAGCTTGCGGCACTTAATCTTGGTCGCACATCTCAGGATTTTTTACTGTGGGCAACTCAGGAATTCAATGCCTTTACACTAGCAAGTCCGTATGTACAAATTAGCTCCATCATGCCACAAAAGCGTAACCCTGTTTCAATCGAGCATACTCGTTCATTGCTCTCAGCGGTTGTTGGGGATGCTAGTACAGTATTACAAATGGTACATAATACACCGTTTGGAGATATCGTAGACACAGAAGATGATATGCAGCCCTATTTATGGCGTGCTATTGATCGTTTACTAGGTATTTACAAACTATTTGGTTCACTTGTTGTGACAATGAATGTGAACAAGAAAAAATTAAAAAATAGAGCAGAAAATAGCTTTGCTAACGTTACAGAGCTTGCTGATACATTAGTACGGTCAGAGGGGATATCCTTCCGTCAGTCACATAGTATTGTCAGCAAATGCATAAAAGTACTGCTTGCTCACGGTGAGGAATCTTTGGTAAGCCTTACATGGGGATTAGCAAATACACAGTCTAAGCTAATTACTGGTAAACCGTTAAATATTTCTGAAGAGGATTTTTATAACACTTTAAAACCTGAAACTTTTGTAGGTGTTCGTACTTTGCCTGGTGGTCCAGCACCAGAAACGATGAAGGCGTCGCTTGAAAGATCTAAGGTAAAAGCTCAAGATCTTTATGCCTGGATTCATGCAAAGGAGACAAAAATCATTGAAGCAGAAAAGCAATTAACTGTATTTTTAGAGGACTGGAATCAATGACGAAATGGCTCCTTATTGTTGACGGTGGTGCTACTAAGACGGCTTGTGCAGTCGTACACGCTGAATCCGGTGAAATTAAATATTCAAACTCAACAAAGGGCTCCAACTATCAAGCTATTGGTACTGAATCAGCTACAGCGGTATTGCATTCATTACTAGCAAATGTGTATGATTTTTTACAAAAACAAGAGAGCTCAAAAATTGCAGTAGCAACCTTTGCATTGTCTGGGATTGATTCTAATAAAGATCATGAAATTGTATCAGCTATTGTACATCACGTCATCTCCTCTATCTCATTGCAAGTAGATACACTTATTATCGAAAATGATGCACAAGCTACCTTACTAGGGGTCACCGCCGAACAGGCAGGTGCTTTACTAATTGCTGGCACGGGTGCTATTGCGTATGCGTATGATGGCTCTAAAATTGCACGCGCTGGTGGTTGGGGACATCGTGCAGGGGATGAAGGCAGTGGCTATTGGTTAGGACAAGAAGTAATTCGTGCTATTTTTAAGATGGAGGATGGACGTGGGGAACCAACGATCTTAAAAAATGCAGTCTATCATTATTTACGCATTCAAGATGTTACGGAACTAGCGGCATGGCTGTTCCGTCCATCTTACACGAATGCACAGCTCGCAAAAATGGGTGCATTTCTGGCAGAGGCAGTAACTAAAAAGGATTCTTGTGCCACTCAAATATCCATGCGTGCTGCCCATGAATTAGTGCTTTTAGCTTGTGCAGTATTGAAAAAAATTGGCTATAATGGCGGCACATTTAACCTTTATTGCAACGGTGGTGCTATTAAGCATAACCCAATTATTTTTAAAACCTTCTCACAGGAAATGAAATCCATGTATCCACAAATTGAGGTTGGCTTATGCCAGCATCAGCCTATTTATTACCTAATAGAGCGTACAAAAAGGGCCTATGACAACTTATAATGTCATAGGCCTTTTATATAGAAAAACACATTATACAATGTTAGAGCGCCATTTTTTTCAATCCATCTGTCGTAAAATATAAATAGCCGTCTTTTACAAATAAATTCTTCGTATCCTCTCTATTTAGAACTTGTTCTCCACTTCCGTCAGGACGAATTTTTGTTAAATATGCACCTTGTGAATAATTGCTAAAATAGAGCCAGCCATCTGCATATACGATAAATTGTGCTCGAGAGTTTGAAATACGCTCTGACTGACCTGATTTCAAATCTAGCATATATAGTTTATTATCATCAGCAACATTACTATAAAAAATTTGCTGTCCTACCTGAGCCGGAAAATCTACATTATGAAAATAGTTATACATGGTATTCGTCGCTTTTGGATAGTCCTCTGCAATCCATGTATGATCCTTTGCCATCGTTCGATCATCCACTAAAAAGTATTGATATCGTACCGCCCCTTTACGATCAGGGACTGGGTCATTCCAAGTCGTATCGAGATGATACCATTGGCCATCAAGCTTAACTAAATTCCAAGCATGTCCTTCCTGTCCAACATAGCCCACTATATATTTAGTTTCTATACCTAGCTTTTGGAGCATCGAATGTGCTAATAATGCATATCCCTGACAAACACCACCATGCTCAGCCAGTACAGTATATGCGCTATGCGGGCTTGAGGATGTTTGATCGGTATAAGCTGTGTTAGCAACGATAAAGTCATTGACAGCCCTAACCTTCTCTAAATCATTTAAAGAACTTTTTTGAATAGAAGTGACGATATCTTGAATATTCGTTTCTACATATGCGGCTTGATCTGGAGTCATCAAATAGCTTTGATTACCATAAATTGTCGCTGTTTTTCTGCCATATTCAAAACGGATTGAGTGTTTGCTAATATGTCCATATACATAATCATCTCGCTTTATAGCATTGTCATAGGCTTCTTCCACGATTTGTTCAATCCGTTGTGTACTTCCTTTATATTGAATCTCAAAAGTTGGCGAAAAACTACTGTAGTAAGCATACATTGCATCAGCCATTTCTTTTGCATTTGTTACAACTAATTTTGCTTCAGGCTTTGGAGCAGCAGGAGCTGTGACAGCAACGCCAGCTTCTGGTCCCTCTTCTAGAGGTGTGGCTGTTTCAATGGAGGCGTTCTCTGACAATTTGGCAGTGACATCTACTATTTTTTCCTTTGTTGAGAGTATCATTGTTTCAATTTCATCATTATTTGCCCAAGTTATTACTTGTTGGACAACTGCCTTTCCAGCCGTATAAATTGGGTCAATAAATATAACGATTATTACGATAATGGCTAATTTTTTCCACAAAATCCTCACCTCCAACCATCTTCTTCTTTTCATTATATACAAAAAAAGCACAAAGAACTCACTAGAAAGTTCTTTTGTGCTTACATTTTATTTACAGATATTTAATTTTAAGAGGTTCTATTTTTTATATCTTTAGAATCCTAGTTAATTTTAAGTTTTTGTTCTTTCTTATTCATATTGTAAACTAAATGACTATCACTAATTCTTAAATCTGAAACAGATTGCTTTACAAGCACTTCCATTTTTAATGTCTTAAGATTTAGTTTTGTTAAAAAACCGCTATTACTGTAGTCACTGAAGTACAAAAAGTTATCCGCACCAGTAATATAGAGGGCACGCTTATCAATAATTTTAGTCTTCTTGCCACTTGCTAAATCAAGCTTATACAACTTATCATTATCTGCTGTATTACTAAAGTATAAAGTGTTCTTATCTTGATAGGCATAATGAATATTTTGCATATAGCTATATGCTGTACTTGTTGCGGCAGGATAATCTGATGTTATCCAAGTATGATCTTTTTTAAGTTGTGCATCTGTTACTAAAAAATAATCATATGAAGAAACACCTACTCGATTCGGTAATGGATCATTCCAAGTTGTATCTAAATGATACCATTTGCCATTCAACTTTACTAAGTTCCATGCATGGTCCTCATTGCCGTTCACATAGCCAACAACATACTTCGATTCGATTCCTACTTGTTCCAGCATTTTATAAGCTGCTAGCGTATAACCTTGACATACAGCCTGCCCTTCCATTAACAGCGCATATGCACTATGAGGACTAGCCTTTGTATTAGTACCATACTCGCTATTTGACACAATATAATCATTAATTGCCTTTACTTTTTCAAACTCTGTCATAGAAGGCTTAATAATTGTTTTTAATACTTGATCAATCTTTTTTTGTACAGCGACTTCTTGTGTTTGGTTTGTGAAATATTTGACTTTAAATGTCACATTGCCAGCTGAATCCGCAGATATAGCGGTACTCTCCAAATGACCACTCGCATAGACGGCTTGCTTCTGTGCCTTTTCATAGGCTTCCATAAATTTATCTTTAAAATTAGTCATTGGACCACTATATGTAATTTTAATTTCTGGTGCGAAATTATTTAATTGCTTGACGATTTCTGCTGTGAATTGATCCCAAGTAGTTACTTTAGAGTTAGCTACTACATTATAAGCAATCACTGGGGAAGTATTTTCTGGATGAGTATCTGTATTTTGAGCAAAGGCTGCTGTTGGACTTAGCATCAATAAAGCTGCTCCACTTATCAACCATTTTTTCATAATAATCACCTTCCCTTTTATGGTAATCTTCTTACTAATTAGCATAACAGAAAAAGTAACTATAAATCTATCGTACAAGTTCACTAACTGTGACTTTTAACTAGAGAAACCATAAAATTACATAGGTTAAAATCCCCAGCTTTTTTAAATTAGAACCGAAATAAACTATATTTTTGCAAAAAATAAAAACCCACCTAAAACAGTGAGTTTAATGGGTATTTTCCCCTTTTTTTCAACGACTCTTTACTACTAAATTAACTGCTTCCTGAATAGCTTCATTCATTTTCTCGCCATCCCCTTCAGCATTTTGTACACACTCTAAAAGATTTGTACTTACAATCACTCCAACCGTACGATCTACTGCTGAACGTACTGCGGACAATTGGGTAATGACTGCCTTACAATCCTTTTCTTCCTCCATCATTTTCAAAATACCACGTAGCTGACCTTCCATACGTTTAACACGATTTTTTACTTGATCTGAATACTCCATCATCATTGCCCCTTCTTTCCATACTCGCTACGTTCTTGAGTAATTAATGTTTTTTTGCACATTTATTCAACTTATTAATTATTCTCCCTTGGTTTTAAATAATTCATAAGCATTTTAGTAATAATTGTCCCTGCATTTGTTATTTCATCGTATTGTATAATTGTGTTTTTCTTTATACGTAACTGTCCAATCTCCACCTCAAAAATTGGACATTTTCTTTTAAGGGCAGCAACTAGCATATTTGTATCATACTCATAACGCACTCCCTTTACACGCAGCAACCATGGAAGCTCTTTAATAGAGATATACCTTAGACCAGTCTGAGTATCCATTAGCTTTCTATGGTATAGAAGCTCGAAAAACAAGCTTGTTGCACGATTTCCCCAGTAGGATAAGAGTGTGCTGTCCGATGAATGAAAATTACGTACTCCCAGTACAATTCCTTCTGAGAACACCTTTGTCATCGTTAACACCAATTTTACATCTTGCACTGTATGTTGATTGTGGGCACCGACTGTAATTACACCCTGAAACAGATTTTTTTGCGACCATATATATGAAAATGCTGTTTTAAGTGCGCCGCCCTTTCCAATATTTTTATCATGTTGTAACACTCGACAGCAATTAATGCTCTTCAGCTCTTCGAAAATATCTGCATATTTATCGTCACTTCCATCATTAACGATAATAATTTGTGAAATCTTTGTTGTTAAAAGCTGATGTACATAGGTTATTAATGAAGATTGTGGATTAAATGCTGGAATAATGGCTGCGATATTTTTCATTATTACTATCCTCCGGACGACATTAAAATGAAACTTTGGCAGATGTACTTTTTAACAATTCCTTTTGAAAATCTCCCTTATATCACATAGTATCATGTAACGATGACAATTCAACTGATGAATCCCATTAAACATATCAATAATATAGATATTTTCCCGATATATGAAAAAAGAGGATGAAAGAGGTGAGGACAATCGTCAGACAAGAGGAAATCCTACGACATCAATGTAAGAAAGTAAGAGCGTTATCCTTTCTAAATTTAGCTGAAAATTTACAGGGTGCAAATGCATTCGCTATTTCGAAGCCAGCTCTATCCCTACATAAATCACTGCTTGTACTAGAGGAAATTTTATATGAAATTTATAAGTTAGAAATGCATGCAGAGCCGAGGCTGAAAAGCATACATTCTTTACTTAATCATCGTAATTTTGTCGCTAAAATACATCCGCGTCGTATTTATTTATTAATGAACCTTGTGAATAAAATGGCTTCCAGTCAAAGCAATGAGATTGTCGAGGCAAAGGCTGCAAAAATTGTACTTGATTATATAAGTGATATTGTAGAGTGGTTTATTAAACGCTTTGATCGAAGCTTCAAGGCCAAATTACCAGGCAAAGGCTCTAATTTTGAAAATTTAGCATCCATTGTTAATGCCAGTATGCTACATCAAGATCAACAGTCAGCCGAGGCCTATAAAAATTCAGCAGGCTGGTTCGAGATGGCAGCAAAACAGGGAAATCCAAGTGCCCAATATAATTTAGGGGTGCTTTATAATCACGGACGTGGAGTAAAAAAAGATTATACTTTAGCAAGAAAGTGGTATGAGAGAGCAGCAGCGCAAAAAGATGCAAATGCTTTATACAGTTTAGGGGTACTTTATCATTTAGGACAGGGCGTCTCGCAGGATTATGAGAAAGCAGCTCACTACTATAAAGAGGCTGCGAATTTAGGAAATGCAGATGCTCAGTATAATTTAGGTGTTCTTTTTAATCAAGGACTTGGTGTACCTTTAGATTTTTTTGAGGCAGCAAAATGGTATATTGCTGCAGCCAATCAAGGCTATACGAGCGCACAAAATAATCTTGGATTTCTTTATCATAATGGAACTGGTGTAGAGCAAAGCTATGAAGAAGCTATCACTTATTTTGAAATGGCTGCCTTAGCAGGCGATGCAAGTGCCCAATATAATCTTGGCTATATGTATCTAAAAGGTCGTGGTATCACACAAAATTTCGAAGAAGCTGCTAGATGGTTCCACATGGCAGCACTCCAAGACCATACCAATGCAGAGTTTCAATTAGCGATGCTCTATAACACCGGTCAAGGTATCGCTCAGGACCATATAGAGGCTATTAAGTGGTTTAAGCTTGCGGCACATAGCGGACATACAAATGCTCAATATTGTCTCGGCCTGTTGTATCAAAAGGAGAAGGATATGGCATTAGCTGAAAAATGGTTGCAGCTCGCCGCTAGCCATGGACATATAAGTGCAGGTTTTGAGCTTGGATGTATGTATGTACATCAGCTTGAACAGCCTGACAAAGCGTTACCTTACTTTAAAAAGGCCGCAGAAAAAGGCTATGCTGATGCCCAGTACGAGCTTGGATTATTATATGCAAATGGATCTGGCGTCACATTAAATTATAATGAGGCAGTGAAATGGTGGAGAGCAGCCACAGATCAGTCTCATATTAATGCAGAGTACCAATTAGGATTATTGTATGAACAGGGCTTAGGAATTGCACAAGATTTAGAAGAGGCGCGGCGTTGCTATCGTCTAGCGGCCATTCAAGGGCATTCAGGTGCTCAATACCAGCTTGGAAATATATTTGATAAGGGAAAAGGTGTCAAACAGGATTATACTGAGGCAGCAAAGTGGATTGAACAGGCTGCGGCACAAGGTCATGCCAAAGCACGGTATCAATTAGCTCAAATGCATAGTCATGGACAAGGTGTACCAAAGGATTTTGCAAAAGCCGCACAACTGTATCGCCTAGCGGCTTATCAAGGCCATCAAAAGGCCCAATTCCAGCTAGGTATGTTGTATAAAAAGGGGCAGGGTGTTGCTCAAGATTATAATGAGGCAACAAAATGGCTCAAGATGTCTCTTGAAAATATAAAAGAATAGCCCTCTTAAACAAAGATACCGTGTCATCAGCCAGTTTAAAAATGACACGGTATTAGCCTTTAATTTTTCATTTCTTCTTTTTGATGAATCATAAATGTTACAACGATAAATAATGCAAAGCTTATTAACAAGGTTGTCCCACCTACAATAAAGAAAACTAATGTAAATGTACTGCTAAAATTAAATGGATTTATATTATAAAACCACATGCCTAATGTTAAGCCAAAAACACCTAAAATCGCTGTCCAGCCATGTACAGTAACTAATTTTTGAGACTTCACTTTGAACGCTCGATAAAAAATTCCCCATGCAAACATACTTAACCAACCTACTAGTAAAACGTGTGCATGTATTGGTCTAAATTGATAACTTCCTGAACCAGACATATGTGAGCCTAAATACGTTCCAAACAATGCAAAAATTGCAGCAAGGCGTATTAAACGTAAACTCCATTTTTGTTCCATACGATTATTCCCCCTAAGCTTTTTCAACTATCAGCAGTTTATCGTAGGAACATGAACTTTACATGAACTCCTTATTACAGTTTTGGTAAGCGGATATAAACCTTTGTACCCGTGTGAATAACACTTTCCATCTCAACCGTACCTTCATGTAGCTCTGCGATTTGTTTAACAATGGCTAGTCCAAGCCCAGTCCCTTGCTTTGTTCTTGAAGCATCTACTCGATAGAAGCGATCAAATACCTGCCGTAATTGATCGGCTGTTATTCCTATACCACTATCCTCGATTAGTACTTCAACATAGGTCGATTGCTCCTGTAAACGAATATGAATTTCTCCGTTCTCGACATTATATTTAATGGCATTGGTCAATAAATTATCCCAAATATTTTGTAACAGCCCTGCATCGCCGTTATAAATAAGTGGCTCAAGCTGATAGGATAATTGTACATTTGCCTCCTCAAGCTGCCAGCGATATTTGTTAACTGTTTCCTTTAATTGCTCATCTAAGCGATAAGATTCACGCTTTAACAATCTTGTAGATTGGTCGAGGGAAGTTAGTAAAAGTAACTGCTTCGTTAATGTAGAAAGACGCTTTGTTTCCAGCTCAATAATCATTGTATATTCCTGTCGCTCCTGTTCTGTTAGCGAAGGATTCTTTAATAAATCTACATAACCTTGAATATTTAGCAATGGTGACTGAAAATCATGTGATACATTACTAATAAACTCCTTACGTATGCGATCATTTTCCTGTAATTTTTCAGTCATGACATTAAAACTAATTGCAAGTTGTCCAATTTCATCTGCACGATCAATATCCAATAACGTATCAAATTTTTCATGAGCTAGCTGATGTGTGGCCTCAGTTAGCTGTGTAATGGGGCGAATTAATGCTTTAGCAAATAGTAGCATTGCTAATAAGCTAAGAACTGTCATTACTAAAATAAGTCCAGCTAGAATTGTATGGACCTCAGAGAATAATAATCGAATATCGGGTCTTATAAACAATGCATAATGCTTTTTTTCAATTGTAAATGGGACACCTATCGTATTTATAAGCTCATTCGCAAAAAAGCCTGTCACAAATGTCTCTTTTGGAAATTCACGCATACCATGATAAATTTCACCCCCTGTAACACGCTCAACAACTTCAGAAGACAATGTTTTATCTCGGTATTCTCCTCCAAAAAATTGCCCTTCATCACCATCTGTAATATAGATTTGGTAGCCAATTTCCCCCAGGGTAGTTAAATATTTATCAAGATCCTTAGGCTTTGTGGTCTCAATATAGCTCGCAATTTCCCGTGCAATATTCACATTTTTGGCATCATTTTTTTCCTTTACAACTTGATGATAATAAGTGTTTGTCGCTAAAAAGCCTATACACAAGCTGCCAATCATAACAAGCATCGTTGTGACAACGAACTTACTATATAATGTTTTCATCATGTAATAACCTCAAGCTTATAACCAACACCACGCACTGTTGTAATCTCAACATCTGTTATATAGCGGTGCAATCTCTCTCGAATACGCTTCACATGCGTATTTAACGTTTGCTCATCACCTTCATAGTCATAGCCCCATACTTGTTCCATAATGAAACTACGCGTGAATACCTGATTTGGGCGCGAAGCGAGTAATGCTAGTAGCTCAAATTCCTTTAATGGCAATACTAGTGTATCTTCTCCAACGACAACCTCAAAGCTTCGGCGGTCAATGAATAGCTTCCCTACTTGGATAGTAATTTGATTTTTTTTATCTAATCTACGTAATATTGCCGCTACACGAAATAACAATTCCCTAGGTTCAAAGGGCTTCACAACATAGTCATCCGAGCCCGCTAAAAATCCTCGTTCCTTATCTTCAAGCTCTCCCTTTGCAGTTAACAGCAATACAGGAATATCGTAATCCTGGCTCAATATCTCCGTAAGCGTAAAACCATCCATTCCAGGCATCATCACATCTACAATTGCTAAATCAGGTAAGCTCCCCTCAAGTAATTGTAGTGCCTGCTGTCCATTTTCTGCCTGTAATACTTGATAGCCCTCTCTCGTAAGATATATATTCACAAGCTGTAATATGTGAACATCGTCATCCACAACAAGAATTTTCATATAGTTTGACCCTCCGTCCTTCCTTACACTCCTTAAAATTTATCATATGTTACTTTTTGGATACAAAAAAACTCGCTTATTTTTGCAGATGTATAGCAAAATATTTGCTATACATTCCTGTAGCAGCGAGAAGTTTTTTAGAGTGCGAAGATAGAAATTAACAATATAATAATTAGTGGTAATCCAATGACAATATACCCTCTTGGATTTGCTAGATTCATCGTCCAGCCTATGCCAAAGCGTTTCTCTACAAAAACAGAAGGGTCCTGTTTATTCATATAGATTAGTCCGCCCTTCCAAAAGCGATCATCATCTAAATCCATTACTTTAGAATCGATATTTTCTTCAAACTTCACACGCAACTGGCGTTTTTTCCATGCATAAGCAAGTAGTGAGCCTAGAATAATTACTAAATATAAAATAAATAACGGCAACAGTTTATTGCCCTCAGCTATCGAAGGATAAATATTGCTTAGCTGTAAAACCGTGAATAGAATTGTTAGTGTATAGCTTATAAGCATAAGGCTCCAACTCATATATTTTCGACTTTTTAGTTGATCCTCTAACGATTCCTCTTTACGATTAACAGCTAATTTAATCGCTGAACGTTTTATAGAATCAACAATTCCCCACATCATACATTGCATCATTAGCATGATCAGTGGTAAAGATAGGGCTGTAAAATACGATTTAGTTCTCCAAGAGTCTGCCTCACCACTTGGCCCCCAATGAACAGCAATTTTATCGGGTATTTGTTCATAATGTAGCAAAGTAAAAATGACTAAAAAGATTGTTACACCTAAAGGTACTACATAAAATGGCCATGGAAGCATTTCATCTTTGCTACGTGCTGTTAAATCAACGGAGCGCACTTGCTTGATATGCAAGCCCCATTGCTCTTGCTTTTTGAGTTTTAAAACTTTGTGATGATTCATCCAATATAACCCCATACTTACCGCAATCATAGCAAAAAAGCACCCAAGTAGTAAATTCCCTTGTACAAAGGTAGATTGTGCAAAAGAATAACCTACAATCATAATGATTAAAAACGCAATTCCAAAAACGCCTACAATTTGTGCATATTGCTTTTTCATATTCCTTAATGTTGGATGTTTTACATTCTGCTCGGGTACAGTAACACCAAAGATAATCGTTTCTCGTACGATATAGGGAATAAAAATTTGTAAAGCTAAATTTATGACGTAGATTGTGGTAAAAACACCAAGTAGCATTTCTTTATACCCCTTCTACTGATATTTGCAAATCCGCGAATACCTTTTTCATCATATGCTCAATTTGCTCTGCAGTTGCGCCGAGCACCATTCCTTCTGCCACAACAGGCTTTAAATTTTTTTCAATCAGCTGTAATTGTTCAGGTGTTAAGGCTCGTTCTTCCTCTGAACGAATAATAGCTCCTGATTTGGCTCTTATTGTGATAATTCCCTTTTCTTCTAGCTCATGATAGCTTTTATTGACCGTATGCATATTAACACCTAAATCAGCCGCTAAATTACGCACAGATGGCAAGGTATCACCAGGTTTCATTTCTCCTCTTGCAATCCCTTCAATAATTTGACGTGTTACCTGTTCATAAATGGGAACGTCAGATCGAGGCTCAATTTGAATATACATTTCAATCATCTCCATATTTGTTATATAAACAATATAACAAATATTTGATTGCTATGTATAAAGAAAGTGTTTAAATTATAAAGAGCTCCTAACCATCTCTATAAATTTTTGGACAAGCATGCTGTGTCTTTCATTCTTTCTTGTACATATAGCAATTTTATGTTTAATATGAATATCCTTCACATAAACTCTTGCCAAATGACCACTATCCACATACTCGCGTACTGCTAGTGATGAAATAAAGTTTGCACCATAGCCCGCCATAACAGAACGAATTGTTTCATTAATGCCATTGAATTGAAGCGCTATTTTTGGCGGTTTCACTTGATAGGTTTGACATAAAGAAAAAAGATGCTCCCTCATAGAGCTACCCTCCTCTCGCATTATAAAGGGTTCCTTCACCATATCAGCAAGTGCAATGGTTTGATTCGCATAGCGGTGAGCAGATGAAACGACAAACCATAATTCATCTTCAAACAGCTCCTCCCATGCTATTTCTTCTGGTCTTTCTGAAATACCACCACCATAAACGGCGATATCAGCTTTATAGTGAACTAGCTGCTCAAAGGCATCTTTCGTATTGGTTGTTGTAATGACTAGATTCACATCTTCATGCGCTCCTTTAAAGGCAGCTGCCCACTTAGGAATTAGAAAGTTAGCTGGTAAGTACGTTGCAACAATATGTATATTACCAGCCTTAGCAAGTCGATAATCCTCGATAAAGGATTCAATGTGCTCTTCAAGCGCAACAAGGTTTCTGGCTTTTTCCGCTAAGGCTCCTCCAAAATCTGTTAATACTACACCTCTTCCTTGCTGTTTGAATAATTGAACACCCATTTCATGTTCAAATTTTTTTATTTGACTTGAGACAGCTGGTTGGCTAATACAGAGTAATTCAGCAGCCTTTGTGAAACTACCTGTTGTAGCAACCTGATAAAATAATTTCAATGCATGAATATTCATAGTTTCACCCCACACTCATAATCTTAAGTTATGAATCAATAATAATAATATATTTTTATTATAATTTATTCTAACATACACTTAACCTGCAAGAGAAAATGTGGAAATGGAGAATATTTAATGATTAATTCAACTGTTTGGAATCATGTAGATAATTATTTTTTGGAAAAGCTAATACCGATGGATAGAAAACTTGAAGCTGTATTACAGGCTAATAAAGCAGCAGGTATTCCAGAAATCGATGTCTCACCAACTCAAGGCATGCTGTTGTATTTATTGGCTAAAATGAAAGGGGCAAAGAACATTTTAGAAATCGGAACTTTAGGTGGATACAGTAGTATATGGTTAGCACGCGCCCTTCCAAAAGAAGGTAAAATCTATACACTTGAGATTAATCCAGAGTACGCTTCCCTAGCAAAGCAAAATATTGAGAATGTTGGTTATGAAAATAAAGTGGAAATTATCGTTGGTAAAGCCTTAGACACATTGCCTACCCTGAAAAATGCAGCTCCAGCTTTTGATTTCATTTTTATCGATGCAGACAAGCCTAATAATCCAGACTATTTGAAGTGGGCTTTAGAATTGGCTAACCCAGGAGCTGTGATTGTCGCTGATAATGTAGTGCGCAATGGCGATGTAATTGACGAAAAAAGTGAAGATGAACGAGTACAAGGTGTACGACAATTCATGGATTTATTAAAAGAAGAATCAAAAATTGAATCTACAGCTATACAAACTGTTGGTAATAAGGGCTATGATGGCTTTGTGCTAGCGATCGTTAAGTAATTAAAAAGAGATGTCTCATAAATAGCTGAGACATCTCCCTGAAAAAAGCCATTCTGACTTTGCCTTCTTACTACTTTCATATTGAAAAAGATGTCCTACAAGCTCCCCATCTAAGCTTGCAAGACATCTTACACCCCATTTAAATCTCTTACCTTTTATAAGTAGACCCCTTTTTATTGCAAAAACGCGCTCATTTCGTTTAGAAAGGAACGGGGGAACAGACCCCGCTCATTTCAATAGTGGAATTGGGTGGACTGCATTCGAGTTCAGTCCACAATCATTTAGGAAAGTTGGATATGTTCGTTTAGTAGATTGTTTTGGATTAAGCTAATTTTTCATAACCTGGAAGTGTCAAGAATTCGGCAAATTCATCTTGCTCAATTAAAGATTTAAACAGCTCGGCAGCTTCACCATAGCGACCACTGTTATAGGCTTGTTCCCCAACAGCCTCTTTAATTTTCACAAGCTCTTCTTCCAAGATTTCTAGTACGAATGCCAATGTAATGCCACGTCCATCATCTAAAATACCCTTAGGATGACGAATCCATTGCCATACTTGCGTACGAGAGATTTCCGCAGTTGCAGCATCTTCCATTAAGTTATTAATTGGTGCAGCTCCGTTTCCTCGTAACCATGAGGCAATATATTGAACTCCTACACTACAGTTTACACGAAGACCATCGAGTGTAATTGTACCTTCTGGAACAGCTACTAAATCTTCCGCAATAACATTTACATCTTCACGTTTTTTATGGATTTGATTTGGCGTTGTCATAATTGCATCAAACTGCTCCATTGCCGTGGCAACCATACCTGGATGTGCAACCCAAGTACCGTCATGACCGTCTGTTGCCTCACGACGCTTATCCTCAGCAACTTTTGCAAATGCTACTGCATTCGCTTTATCGTCACCTTTAACTGGAATTTGTGCTGCCATTCCGCCCATTGCAGGAGCATTACGTTTATGACATGTTTGGATACATAATGACGTATATGCCTTCATGAATGGTACTGTCATTGTTACTTGCCCACGGTCAGGTAAAATTACATCAGGCTGGTTACGTAGACGTTTGATATAGCTGAAAATATAATCCCAACGTCCACAATTTAATCCAGCTGAGTGTTCACGTAGTTCATATAAAATTTCATCCATTTCAAATGCAGCTAAGATTGTTTCTATTAAAACAGTAGCCTTAATTGTACCTTGTGGGATGCCAATATAATCTTGAGCAAACACAAAGACATCATTCCATAAGCGTGCCTCTAAATGGCTTTCAAGCTTTGGTAAATAGAAGTATGGACCAGTACCCTTTGCCAATGCATTTTTAGCATTGTGGAATAAATACAAGCCGAAGTCAAAGAAACTACCTGAAATCGGTTCTCCATCCACGAGTACATGCTTTTCTAGTAAATGAAGACCACGTGGACGAACTAATAACACTGCTGTTTGCTCATTTAATTTATACGTTTTTCCATTGGATGCTTGAGTAAATTCAATTGTTTTATTAATAGCATCACGCATATTAATTTGACCGCCAATCATGTTTTCCCATGTTGGAGATGATGCATCCTCAAAGCAAGCCATAAACATTTTTGCACCAGAGTTTAATGCATTAATAACCATTTTACGATCTACAGGTCCTGTAATTTCAACACGGCGATCTTGCAAATCTGCTGGAAGTGGTGCAATTGTCCAATCTCCCTCACGAATATGCTTAGTTTCTGGTAAGAAATCAAGCTTCTCACCTGCATCAAGTCGTTTTTGACGTTCTTGACGTGCTGCTAGCAATTCTTTACGTCGAGCATCAAATTTTTCGTGCAGGGCAAGAACAAACTCAAGGGCTTCTGGTGTTAAGATTTCTTTTGTTTGCTCATTTTGATCCCCAACAATTTTAAGCTTACCTGTTGTTGCTTGTTCCATTAGTAGTTTCCCCCACCTTTGTGATTTTAAGTTGAGTCGTCCCCCGCCTTAGGAGGAGCGGAGGAGACCAATCTATGATTATGAATTTAGGATATAAGCGTAATTAATTTATAATTAAACAAATTGTTCTGTTTCTGTAGAGCCAGCCATTGCTGTTGTTGAAGAAGTACCACCAGAAATAACTTGAGAAACTTCATCAAAGTAACCAGTACCAACCTCACGTTGATGGCGTGTAGCTGTGTAACCTTTTGATTCAGATGCGAACTCAGCTTGTTGCAGCTTAGAGTATGCAGCCATACCATTATCTTTATAATCATGCGCAAGTTCGAACATAGAGTGGTTTAATGCATGGAAACCAGCTAATGTAACAAATTGGAATTTATATCCCAGTTTGCCAAGCTCGCGTTGATACTCAGCAATCTCCTCTTCTGAAAGGTTAGCCTTCCAGTTGAATGAAGGTGAGCAGTTATACGCAAGCATCTTACCTGGGAATTCAGCATGAATAGCTGCTGCAAATTCACGTGCTTCGTCAAGAGATGGCTTAGATGTTTCACACCAAATTAAATCTGCATATGGAGCGTAAGCTAAACCACGTGCAATTGCTTGTTTAATACCTGGTTTTGTACGGAAGAAACCTTCTGGTGTACGTTCACCTGTAATAAATTCAGCATCGCGTGGATCAATATCAGATGTTACCATATCAGCTGCATCTGCATCTGTACGAGCGATTAAAATTGTATCTACACCCATTACATCTGTTGCAAGACGAGCAGCAACTAAGTTACGAACAGCATTTTGTGTTGGAAGTAAAACTTTACCACCTAAGTGACCACATTTTTTCTCAGAAGCTAATTGATCCTCTAAGTGAACACCAGCAGCTCCTGCTTCAATCATTCCTTTTACAAGTTCAAATACATTTAGAGGACCACCGAAGCCAGCCTCAGCATCTGCCACGATTGGAGCGAACCAATCGAATTGATCTACACGTCCTTCAGCATGATCGATTTGATCAGCACGTTGTAAAGCTTGGTTAATACGCTTTACTACTGCTGGTACAGAGTTCGCTGGATATAAAGATTGGTCAGGGTACATTTGACCAGAAAGGTTTGCATCAGCAGCCACTTGCCAGCCTGATAAGTAAATTGCTTGTAATCCTGCTTTTACTTGTTGTACAGCTTGATTACCAGTTAATGCACCTAATGCATTAATAAATGGTTCTTCATGTAGAGACTTCCAAAGTCGAGCAGCACCTTTAGATGCTAAAGTTTGTTCAAGTATAATAGAACCTTGTAGCTTAATAACCTCTTCAGCTGAATATGAGCGTTCAATACCTGCCCAACGTGGGTTCTCTGCCCATTCTTTTTCTAGTACTTGAATTTTTTCTTGACGTGTTGACATATTGAAATTCCACCTTCCCCTTTGTATACAATTCACTCTGTTAAAAAACTTTTAATTAACTGTTCCATAACAGGTTTATTTGTTGTAAATTAATATATAACAGAACATCTGAATTTTCATTATTTTTAGATAAAAGACCAAATTTTAATGATAAAACCACTTTTTTCAACGACGAAATTTGGTAAACTGTTTACAAACAAGGGGGATATTCACAATGAATAATGAGTCGTTTTCTTTACCAAAAGATATTTCACAACAGTTTATTTCAATATTAAAGGACTGGATTCCAGCCTATTCTTCCATTGCAATTGCTGTCGAAAATTCTTATATTTATTTTCATTCTGGACATCAAAACATCAACTTGGAAGTGGGGCAACAAGTCCAACCTGGTAGCATTGCGGAGCAGGTGATCCGTACAGGAAAACGGACAGATGCAATTTTAGATAATTCCCTATTTGAAACACCCTATTATGGTATAGGCTATCCGATACACATTTTAGATGCACCTGCAGCACTTGTTGTAGTATTACCTTCAGCCTTTACAGAAAAGAAATTAGAACCATTTCAATTCTTAACAGGCAAACATGAGGAAGAATGGAATCCTGTGGCTATTGATAAGATATCTCATATTGAGAGCCTACAGAAAAAAACGTTGTTTTATGTGGAGGGAGATCAATTCAAAACTAGTATCACACTAAAGGAGCTACAAATGCGTTTACCTTCGTTCTTTATTCGCATTCATAGATCCTATATTGTGAATATTTATTTCATAAAAAAAATGGCGCGAGATCTTACTTCAAATTTTATAATTACTTTAAAAGATGGAAGCGAACTACCCGTAAGTCAATCTTATTTAAATAATCTTCGAAATGCTTTAGAGTTCTAAATTTTAGAATTGGAGCATATAGAATTGATTTGAACTTCTCCTTGCCAAGTGGTAAGTGCTCTTGAACTATGAATTTCAATAGATTCAGATCGTGTAGCTTTAGATAGCAATGATGTTTATAGAACTAAATATAATCCGTCTAAAAAGTCATAACGATGTAAATAATATTTATCCTTCTTATATTCATCCAGTCTGGTAATTCTACTTCCCATTTGTCTCAAATTTTTTCATTCATTGAATTAGAGACTGCCATATGCTTATGCTGTCTCTTAATAGTTTGCAAACAGTTTCACCAGTGTTACACTCTTCGAATGAACGCTTATAATTTTATTTTAACTAGATGTTTATATCGATCCATAAAAAATACTCCTGATTAAGTAGTTGGATTTTATCTGTCTACCTAATCAGGAGTATATCAATCAAATCAACTCAAATTTTATGTTTTAATGGATTTGCACAATTTTAGGAATCCAAAATTTACCTATTTGTAATCAGTTTATTTTAAATCAGCAGATTTTTAGTGTATGAAAGTGGAGTGACAGCAACAAATGTTTTTGTACCGAAAGCGAAGTTCGGTACAAAATACTATCACCTCTATAGGTGCGAGATGAATGGAATTTTTATCAAGATGAACTTTTCGAGCAAGTTCGAAAAAATCTGGACGGCAATTACGCTGGGATGTAATTGATAAATACCAATTTTTCTTATTATAATAAAACAATCATGAGTTTCTGACTCCCAAATCAAGCATGAAATAGTTTTTTACAGAAAAAAAGAAAAAACCAGAGTAATGTACTCTGGTTTTACTATTGCCTAGCAATGTCCTACTCTCACAGGGGGAAGCCCCCAACTACCATCGGCGCTAAAGAGCTTAACTTCCGTGTTC
>NZ_JBYTBB010000034.1:15713-56007 GCF_058788755.1 Lysinibacillus sp. FW301-JW8 | reverse complement strand
TGCGAAAGCGAAGCGACAGCAACAAAGCACTCAGTCGGAACGGAGATCAACCCCTCGTTTTGAAAAAGGGCTATACTTTTTAATTTGTCACCTTGATTTCATTGACATAATAGTATTTCAACAACATGACCATAGCTCTTGCTGCTATGGTTCTTTTAAATGGGAAATTATGTTTGTAGAAATAACGCGAATTTTGTTGACAGATTATGCAAGCGGAAGGCATAATGCATAAGTACACGAACATTTACATCTATGTTACTGAGGTTGATTGGGAAATTGTGTGTAAGAGTATTAGGATAATTCACTTTTATAACACTTTATTGCCATGAAACGTTCACAATCAGGAAGGGCGCATTTTACAGTGATTTTTGGTACGATGGAGGCAGTAACTGTAAGGAGCGAATGAGAAAATATGGGAACTGATATTAACGTATTTTTAGCTTTCGGTGCAGGGTTTTTAAGCTTTATATCACCATGTACCCTTCCACTGTATCCAGCATTTTTATCATACATAACGGGTATGACTTTAGATGAGCTAAAATCTGAACGAGGCATGATGCAAAAACGTGCTGTTTTTCACACCTTGTTCTTTTTACTAGGATTTTCAATTATCTTTATTATGATAGGACTAGGAGCATCATTAGCAGCAGAGTTCTTCCTTAATTATCAAACCTTATTACGTCAGGTTGGTGCTATTTTAATCGTCGTATTTGGTTTAATGATTGTAGGTTTACTACAAATTGACCTTTTAATGAAGGATCGTAAATTCCAATTTAAAAATCGACCATCTGGTTATCTGGGGTCTGTTCTAATCGGGATAGCCTTTGCGGCTGGCTGGACACCATGTACAGGTCCAATTTTAGCGTCGATTATTATGTTAGCTAGTACAAACCCTGGTGCAGGCTTTAGCTATATGCTTGCTTATTATTTAGGCTTTGCGATTCCATTCTTCGTGTTATCGTTCTTTATTTCACGTATGACTTGGATTCGTACACACAGTCAAAAAATAGTTAAAATCGGTGGTTATATAATGATTGCCGTTGGAATATTGTTATTCTTTGATGGATTAACGTATATTACACGCTTGTTACAGCCTATTTTCGGTGGATTTACAGGCTTCTAATCTGCTAAACTAAAGAGGCATACCGTACTTTAACGTGGAGGGAGATGAACAGATGCCTACAGTTTTGGTAGTGGATGATACACTATTTATGCGTGTTGCAATAAGTAATATGTTTACTGAGTGGGGTTATGAGGTAGTCGGCAAGGCAGCCAATGGTAAGGAAGCTGTAGCGATGTATCGAGAGTTGCAACCAGATCTTGTCACGATGGATGTAACGATGCCCGTTATGACAGGTATTGCGGCAGTAAAAAAAATCATCCCTGAATTTCCAAATGCAAAAATAATTATGATTACTGCTTTAGGTCAACAAAAGTTAATTGTGGAAGCGATTGAAAGTGGTGCGAAAGATTTTATTACAAAACCATTTGAGCCAGAAAGATTGAAAGCTGTAGTAGATCAATTGCTTGGACAAAATTGTTAAATTGACATTAGAGGAGGATTTTTTATGTTAAGCAATATCCCTTCTCACTATTATGTTATAGGTTCGACCATAATGGCCATTTTAATGGGTAGCTTTGTCATGGTAATACGTATGAGAGCATCCAAAAAACCAACAAATGAGAAGAAAATTATCATTCCACCTATCGCAATGTCTTCAGGTGCGTTAATGTTTTTATTTGAACAATTCCGTGTGCCGCCTATGCAAATTTTAGAAGCATCAGCAGTCGGGATGGTGTTCTCAACAATACTAATCGCCACTTCAAAATTTGAAGTAAAGGGACAAGATATTTATTTAAAACGTTCAAAAGCCTTCGTTTTTATTTTAATTGGGCTATTAGTGTTCCGAGTTGTGGCGAAAATGATATTAAGTAGCTCCATTGATGTTGGTGAGCTAGCAGGAATGTTTTGGATTTTGGCCTTTGCTATGTTAGTTCCTTGGCGAATTGCCATGCTTGTTCAATTTATCAAAGTTAAAAAAACCATTCCTTTTAAAAATTTGTAATGGAAAGCCTACACTAGTGTTTAGTGCAGGCTTTTTATCGTTTTTGGGGGACGGATAGAATCATTGAAATGTTTGATAGCACTACCGATACATAGGATAGAACATCAAAAGTGATGGATAGCTCCACTAATCTTTATAGGTGAAGTCTAAGAACCTTTTTTCTTTTGTAATCATCGTTTTTTCCTCGATTCCTTCAAATAATACAATATATGAATTCTTCGCATAGAGAGAAGTTTGTTACAAAATGAATATTAATAATTGCAAGTAAAGCATAGATGAAACGTCCTTTTCAATACACTGTATAATGGAAAGAGATTGCTTCATCATTGTACAGCATTTAATCAACGAAGTGTCTGGTATACGTGCCATTTTCCAGACACCTTTTTATGTTTGAGAGGAAAACTAGTTAATTTTGTTGACTGTAGATAAAAATGAGTTTTCAAAAAAGTTACTTGTATGTTATTCTCGAAACAGAACGTATATTCTTATCGAGGTGGGAATCGTGAGTTATGATTTAATGGTTTTTGATAAAGAGAAAAATCCGAGCAACAAAGAAGTATTTTTGCAATGGTTTGATAAATCATTAAATCATATGTCGAGAGGTGGATGGAGAAATGACAGAAAATCTTATGGCACAGTGGCGAGTACAAAGAAAAGCATTTGATGTGAAGAATGCCAAAGCAATTAATGCCATGCATGAATTAAAGGAGCAAGTTCAACAAGCAGAGCCAACAGAGATAAATTTACGCTTGCTTGTCGAAATCTTCTGTATGTTGCACATGTATGATGAGGCATACAAAATTTTTATATCTGTTATGGACATGCACAGTAAAAAAGACAAGAAAAAATACAGTACAATTCTCTATTGGATGGACAATCCACAAAATGTAAAGCCTTTATTACCATGTCTTATTCAGGAAAAAGTTCAGATGAAAACACCATTACCAACATTTAAATATATGCCAAACCCAATCCAAGCCAACATTTTTGAAACAGGCGAAATCGTTGTTTGTGATTGCTGTGAGCAGGAAGTGGAGATTTATTATACAGGTGGAATTTATGCGGTGACAGAAGTAGAGTATCTTTGCCCAAGCTGTATTCATAGCGGGCAGGCTGCCGAAAAATTCCATGGCGAGTTTCAGCAAGATTTGCTCAATTCAGAGCTTGTTAACAATGAGACCTACACGGATGAGATATTACATCGAACACCAGGTTATGCTAGTTGGCAAGGCAATAATTGGGTAGCCCATTGTACGGATTACTGTGCGTTTATTGGCTATGTCGGGTGGGATGAGCTTGTGGAAATGGGGGTTACGGAGAAGTTGGAGCATTTTGATGGTGATACAAATGAAGAGTTAGCTGCTACTTTACGCAATAATGGTTCACATCAAGGCTATTTGTTCCAATGCTTAGAATGCCAGCAGTACATTGTTTATTCTGATTTAGATTAAAGAGAGTTGGAAAATCAAAAAGTTCTAAATGACAATATAGGGGGCGTCTAGTTACGCCAATCATTGAAGATTGCTCAGAAGAATTACGAGCTTTGCTTGAATCGATCTCCATTCCTTTTGTTGAGAAGGACAGTTTTTTTGTGATTTATGGACATGCGAAAGAGGTTGATTTTTAGAAGATAAAATGTCGTGTCTATCCTTTGAGCAGAGAATATATTGCTAGTATTCTACAAGTGGGTTATCGCAAAAATAGGGGGGAATGCGTTGGTTAAATGGGAATTAAAAAATTTACATTTACAAGGTTTTATTGAATATCCTGATAGTTTGGAGCAAGTTTTCTTTTCTTTTCTTTGGATTTGGAGATTGGACTAAAAGGCGAGACAGCTTCCAATATGTTTTACGTTAAGGTAGCTACTCCAGAGGCATTGAGAAGTCGCCAACATGAATTTGTCATTGCAAGAAATAGAGCATTAATTATAGATGAGTTTGATATTAAAAAATTAAGAGAAGCCATCCAAGAAATTGTGCAAAACTGTTCCAAGCAGACTTGGGAAGAATCGTGTATATGTTTGCAACGATTTTTTCAGTGGGAATATTAGGATTATAGATGAAAACGAGGCATGTAAAAATTGATATGACGAAGTGTTTGGGTATAAAAAGATTTTATCTGTTCGACAGGAAACATTGTTCGTCATACGAGATATTTGTATGGAAAAAGGACTAGCAAAGGTGAATGCAATATTTCATTATATTTATTCGCAGCTTACAATGATTAATAAAAATAAACTGTACAATGGCTTAGTATATATAGGGGAATTTGAGACATATTTCATTTAGTAGCTTTCTTACCATTGATAATCATAGATGGCAATATGTATTATTCAGGAAGAAGTTGAGATGAAAACACCATTACCAACATTTAAATATATGCCAAACCAATCCAAGCCAACATTTTTAAAACAGGCGAAATCGTTGCTTGTGATTGCTGTGAGCAGGAAGTGGAGATTTATTATAATGGATATAACACAAGATTTCATTGATGAGAACTTTAAAACGTATGT
Organism: Lysinibacillus sp. FW301-JW8; assembly: GCF_058788755.1. Classification (NCBI taxonomy): domain Bacteria; kingdom Bacillati; phylum Bacillota; class Bacilli; order Caryophanales; family Bacillaceae; genus Lysinibacillus; species Lysinibacillus sp. FW301-JW8. The sequence goes on along the minus strand of NZ_JBYTBB010000034.1, from coordinate 51,429 downwards.
ACTTGAAACGTTTTGTAACAATCGCAAAACTATTTTATTTAGCGATGTGAATCAAATTGAATCCTTACAACTGAGGAATCGCAATTACACTAGTCTACAAGGTATTGAGCATTTTATAGCGCTCAAAGAACTAGATTGTGCATTCAATGATTTAACTGAACTGGATACTCGTTATAACTATCATTTGCAAACTCTTATTTGTTGTACAAACAAAATAACGTCACTAGATATAAGTAATCAGTCAAAATTAGAAGAATTGTCTTGTAGAAATAATGAGCTAACGCAACTAGATGTAAGCTATAACCCTCTCTTGAAAATACTAAACTGTACTGTAAACCAAATCACGTCTTTGAATTTGATGAACAATCCTTTTTTGGAAAAGGTCGATTGTGGCTTTAACCGAATGCGAGAGTTGGATGTCAGTCACAATGTCAAACTTGTTTCTTTGGTGTGTTATCAGAATATGCTTTCGGCGTTGCATTTGGAGCAAAATCACCATCTGCAAGAACTAAACTGTGGGTATAATTCTTTATTAACACTACATTTAAAGCATCATGCCGAGCTCACCCACCTTGACTGTGGAAACAATTATTTACTTCTTTTAGATATAACGAATTGTCTAAAATTAGAGAGTGTTCGTTGCAATCATAACCACCTTAACTATTTGGATGTCAGTCAAAATCCAATGTTGCAACGATTAAGATGTTTCAACAATCATATTACAGAGCTAGATATTCGCCATAATGTGCAATTGGTCGAGCTATATTGTTCAGAAAATAAACTAACTCAGTTGGATACGTCATATAATCTATTGCTAGAAGAGTTGAATTACGCTGACAATCTAATGATGGAGCCAATGTACGTTATTCAAGGTGTTGGAACGTTTCAATATGATAATGTTGCAACTTTTTATCGGTCGACATGGAGTTATAAGGAACAGGAAATTTTTGTTCAAACGACAGCAAGAACAGAAGCAATGATTAAACGGTTATCGCCCACTATCAAAAAAGTGTGGAATCACTTGGATAGACTAAACAGCAGTGCGCTAGACTTGATTACTGAAATACATGCTGAGGAAGATAAAAGCAATTTACTATTAGTTGAATTGATTTTTAACACAGATGATACAATACAATTAGGCTATGATGTAGGTGACTCTCCAGCGGGACAACTTTATATTTATGTATCTTTTGATGGGAAATTCAATATAGACAGCAAACTGGTTTATGAAACATATTAGGGCTGTTAGAATCCATTCTTAACAGCCACGACAAAAGCCAAGGGAGAAAAGTTCAAGTTTGTCGTGAACTAGAAAAAAGAGGTGAATGTTTAGATGACTTTAGCAGAATTGGCTGCTTTTTTGAAAACCAGACCCACTTTCCTAGATTATAAAGATGAATTGGTACTGATTAAAGCATTACCGAAACTATCCACCCAGTCAGTACATGAACAAAAGGAACTCTTTTTACAAGTGCTCGATACGTTGATGGATTCGCATACGTTTGGCGGTAATTACTTGGAAAAGGAAGCAAAAGACCAACCTTATTTTGATACGTGTTTGGCTTTTCTTGAAAAATTAGATGTGCCAGTTGTGATAGAAGATTTGCGTTTGTGAGGGATAGAAAATGACTTTACAACGACTTATGGCTTTGCGAGATACTTTAGATGACATTGGATGGATGATTATAGAACCAGCATCCAATCCTTTTCGTATACATCATAATTGTATAGAGTTATTACTAGAACAAGATACGACGCAATTGCAGATACGGTTTTAAACTATATTTCAGTTTGGGCGATACATGATGGAAGATTGATGTTGGTCAGTAAAATTGAACTGAATCGCAATTTCATTGTTCTCATGAATCTAAATTGTATCAATCAGCTCAACCAATAAACCTCCGTCAAGTACTTGAATATTTTATGCTTTAAAAATGTTTTATCACGAATAATTGGACAAAAAGTTTATATGTAGCACCCGATTTTTTAGTTTTTAGACACGGCCTAGTAGAAATGTTCAATTTATTACCTGAATCCGAACAAGATTTAACATATTATATAATATAACGTCTTGTACTTGCTTGGGATAATGATTATACCAAACTAACACCTGTAGAACGTACAAGTCTTGAAGAATCAATTCAAGATTTAGAGCTTGGTGAAGTAAGTAAGTAATTATACAGACATTGTTTGGAACTGAATAATGACACAAAGAAGCACCCATTCAACTAAATAGGTGCTTTTTTCATAAATTTCAAATTGGTATCATATGAAATTATTGATTTTTCTTTACTTTCTATAAGGTGGTGTACTCTACTTCCAAACTCTACATGAGAATTATTTACTTGTGAAACATTTTGGTTTTGAAATGATTGGTTGCTGTTACCAGTTATAAATATTGGCACAATACATAACGGACAACTACCATCATTTTCAATCATAGAACCACATAGCGAGCAATACTTGTCTTCAAGCTCAACTGTTTGATTAACTTTGTCCTCCAGAAGATCTAATTCCAATGAAGACTTCAAATCACTAGGATTAGTTATTGCTAATGATTTTTCTTTCAAAAAGTCATTAAATACGGTTGCAAATAAAGAGGTTTTTATTGGAACAGTAACTACAACATTATTCATATTGCGATTTGTAATAGTATTAAATGTACTGAGATTATTAATGTCCATAAAATCCTCCCAATAATTTTATTTTCATGGTGCAACTAAGAACGATTGTCATTAGATTGGTTATGGCATCTCCATAGCTTTGTATAACTCGTCACTACAATCCACCTCATATTTCGCACCCTTGAAGTAAATTTTAGATGCATATTAAAGCCATGGTATCATTCAGATTAACATACGTGAAAATACGATATTTTTGGTAAAAATCCAGTTTTGAAAACCTCAGATGCTGATGATTTCCCCATGATCACATGATTTATCAACAATACTTCTCAATAAAGTCTTATAAAGTGCAGTATATATTGGCAGTTAATAGTAAAGTATGCTCTTTTCTAAATTGAAGAACGGTGTGTTCTCAACTGCTCAATCCAATCTGTTCTCCCTGTTCCATAGCTTTCGCGTTGTCCTACATCATGGAAAGAGCCATTTTCATAGTCAATAGACAAGATTAAATCAGGTATCGAGTCAAATCCCTGTTTAGCAAGGTCTGCTAACTGTGAACCGTAATGACTATTCCGCACGCCTCGCTCCCAATCCGATACATAGGAATTTTTTTTCAAATTGTTTTGGTAAATTTCAAAAATATCTGTTCCATCCTCCGTTACAAACTTGTTATCTACTACCTGTAAATCTTTCAAATTATAACCCGTCACATTTTGAATCTCACGGACAAGGTTATATTTGTCATATTTTTTTTGTGTTAATTGTGTCGAATCATCAGAACGGCTTTTGATAATATGGGCAAATAGTTGCTTGGCATTGTTCGCGGAATTGAGCGCTTCTTCTAATAATCGAGCAAATTCTGAATCCTTTGTCCCGCTAACACCCAATTTATAAGTGTTAGGGTCAATGGTAAATGTTAATTTTGCATCTTTAGGTATCGTCAATTGATACTGACTCAATAGTTGTTGGAATTGCCCATTTATTTGTTGGCGATTAAATGCTTTTTTGGTCGCCACCTCAACATCGTCATAAATGGGTGGCTTGTCACGAAAGATTGCATCAAGGTGTGACATATTTGCCTTACCAGCCCTTAGCCAAGTCAATTCGGTACTAGAAGCAATATCCCTTTCTTGAGCAGTCAAGTCATGTCTAAAGTAAGATGAGAGAGGATTATGATACTTATCCATGATATGTTGTTTGGGATCTTGAAACATTTTATTTTGCGCCGTTACTTTTTGATAATGTTCTGTGTGTAATTGTCTACGTCTATCTGATTCGCTTTCATACTCATTTCGGCTTTGAATAACCGTTGTATCTTTTTCAATTGGAGTTGTTTTAGTAGCCGTATTTGTTGGGACAAATGGTGGATTTGAACTTATTTTCATACTAATCACTCCTGTTTTTATTTTATAGTTTTAGTATCGACTGGATATAAAAATAAATAATGGGTTTATTAACCTTTTTCGAAAATAAACTTTACATAAAATTCCATTAACATGAAAATAATAGGTAAAATAACAAAAGGAGGATTTGTTATGTTGAAAAATATATCAAAGCATTTACTAGGATTCACCGTAGCTTTGTTTGTTGTCTTGTCCTTAGCTACAACTACGTCAGCAGCGGGTACAATTACAGGAAATAATAGTTTTGCCACTGCTTATTCGGTGGGTTATTGGAAATATAGTAATATAGATACAACTATTTTACCAGAAGACGAGGAGGCAGCTTATTTTAAATTTACACTAAATGCTGGTGAAAAAGTGTATGTGAAAAGCTCCTATCAAAGCCAATATCAAGGGATGAAGATTGAATTATTTAATACTAATCAGCAACCAATTGATGAAGGAACTGCTGTAGTCAATCCTGCTTCATTAACACCATTTATTTTTGCAAAGGCAGATGCTGCTAGCGCTCAAACAGTATACGTGAAGATAGGTAGAGGAAATTATACGGGCAATATGTATTTTACAATTTCAATCTTAGAGCGTACCAAATCAGGTAGCGGTATATTTAATTTTTCTGGTACAGCTACAAACTCAGGGAATACAGGTTTAAATCTAAATGGCGTAGACTCTACTGTGATCACAATGGATTTAAGAAATAATGCAACAATCCCAGATAAAGCAGTTGTTAAGTCAATCACGACATCAAGTACGCAAACACCGAGTCAAGGAAATGTATTGCATAAAATTAGTTCAGAACAGACAAATGTTTGGTATACAGCTATTGTTTCAAACGCAACAAATGGACAGTATACAATATCTTTACAAGACCAATTTATGGCAGCTCAGAAGTGGAATTTCAAATATAATGCCAAAGCAACAGCTTCCTCTAAAATGACTAATGTACGAGCGACTATTAATTATGAATATGATGTGACAGACCAATTTCAATATTAATGAAATGGGTTTGAAATGGTAAAAACCAAGCCGTGTGAAAAGAAGGGCACTGAAAAACTAAAAAATTGACTTATTTATATTAGAAATTTGTCTTTTGTTAGATTTGAAAATTTGAAAAAGTCGATTTGCATCACAATTTTTGTGGCAAATCGACTTTTTCAGTGCCCTCTGTGAAAAGCGGCTTGGTTTTATTTTTCTTTCTATTTTGAACAAAAAAATTTAACGATGCTTTCTTTTAAAATTGTAATAGAACGCAGACCATATGAATAAATACATCATCCATTGTACCTTGACATCATGAATAAAAGCTTATAGTAAAGTACCAATTGTCTTTCCAATAGAGAGCCTTTAATCAAAGTTATCTCCGAACAGGACCGTCGCTTTCCTATCGGCATTTATTAAACTACATACAGAATCACTATTTATTTTTTAAGAATATTCATCAGTCAAGTGATTATTTATTTTCGTAGAAAAACGCTGCACAAAATCATTGTGCAGCGTACCATTAATCAAATAGATGCTCATAGGGGGTAATGTCAATTTTCATTTCCGCTAATTTTTTGCGTAAAAATTTATGATCACGCTTAGGGGTTGCTTGAATATAACCACGAATAATTAAGTCATTGTTAATGGCAGGCGCTTTTTCCTCTAAAGCGAGCTCGCCAATTTTCCCTGCAATTTTCTCCTTTGCTACTTGTCTAAACAGCTCAGGGACAGGGCTAACAAGTTCATATAAAAGCTCTTTCTCAGGTTGTCCCCATAAATGAATGGTTTTATCTAAATAAAACTCTTGCCAATCTAAATCCGATTTACCATCCTGCTTTGGTAAAGCCTTTAAAAACTTGCGGAACATAAAAAATCCACCTATCCCCATAAAGGTAATCAATACGACTACCCAAAACAAGATAAACCATAAAAACCAGCCTGTTAACAAATCGTTCACCTCTTTGCTTTCTCTCACTCTATTATAAAAGCTAGCAAAAAAAAATTCATCCTTAATGTCCCTCTTTTAGCAATAAGTCCGTATATATTGTGTAAGAAAGGGGGTGACATCTATGACAAGCGTAAATTTTGTTAATGCAACACTTCGTTTAAAGTATGTTACTGGCTACAATGAACAAAACGAGCCAAAGTTCGCAACGAAGACATACCGAAATGTAAATGGTTCGCATTCAACAGTGGATTTAGTAGCCGTGGCGAATGCCATTGCAAGTCTATCTACACATCCATTGGACAGCATTTCCAAAGTAGAAACAACAGATTTATCCTAAGGAGGGAAAAAAGATGACACAAGTTTTAGAACTGCAATTTGAAACAGCCATTGGGAAGACAACTGTGCTTACGATTGATGCACCGAAGCCAACAATTACAACTGCGGAGATTCAACAAGTTATGCAGACGATTATCGCTAAAAATGTTTTTGAAGGACAAGCGGGTACTCTAGTTAGCATAAAAGGAGCACGTATCATTGATCGCCAAGTGACGGAACTTGAATTAGTGATGGCATAATGAAGAAAAGGTCTTTGTGGGATTATACTACAAAGACCTTTTTTAACAGGAGAATACTCAATTTTAATTTGTGAAGGAGGAATTTAAAAATGGAGCAGTGGTTAAACATGATATCGGATATAGGCTTTCCGATTATGGTGTCGTTTTATTTGTTGCACCGAGTAGAGGTAAAGCTGGATGCGATTCATGATGCACTTATTTCCTTAAAGTGAAATCTATTTCACAAAGATGTCCGAAAGCTGTCACTTGGGAGTCCTTGTCAACGTTATGATCATACGATAGGATGAGGGTAATGTAGGTAGGGAGCGTGTTAAGATGAAAAATAAAATAATTGGATTTATACTACTTTTGATACTAACAACTGTACTTAGTGCATGTGGAAATGCAAAATTTAAGGCAGATTATGACTTAGCACTGCCAGATTTTGACCATGTCAACCAACGTGGTGAAGCTGTTTCTTTAAAGAGTTTAAAAGGAAAACCATGGATTGGGATGTATATTTTCACTAATTGTACTTCTATTTGTCCGCCAATGTCCTTTAATATGGCGCAGGTTCAAGAAAAGCTGAAGAAAAAAGGCGTGGAAGATTATCAGATTGTTGCGTTTTCAGTGGATCCTGATGTTGATAAGCCAGAGGTACTTGCAGATTATCTAAGCAAATATAATGTACCTGATGAATCAAAATGGAATCTCCTTACTGGTTATTCACAAAAATATATTGAACAATTCGCAGTAAAATCAACTAAAATTATGGTAAAGGATGATCCTAATTCCGATCAAGTGATTCATGGTAATCAATTTTTCTTAGTGGATAAAGACGGGGTTTTAGTAAAAATGTATACTGGATATGCCAAAAATATTGAGGATGTACCCATCGATACAATGGCGTCTGATATCGAAACATATATTGATGAAAATTTATAATAACTAGAAGGAAACCGTCTCGACATGAAGAGATGGTTTTTTTTATGGAGAAAAATAATCTTTTATAGTTGAGCTTCGTTTATGGATCTATTAATGGTTATGTTTTTCAAATCGGCTATCTAATTATACTTGGTCGTAATTAGTCAACTTAATTTATGTAAAAAAGTCTATTTTCTTCGTGTTAAATATTGTAAAATATAGATAACTTCAAGAAATAGGGGAGGTTCGTTGTTGATAGCTAAGTGTAAAGCATGTGGAATGGAAGTAACTAGAAGTTTGAAGGAGTTGACGAATAATAAATTATTGAATAATAATGATGCACAGAATTATGTACCAAAGGGATATTATGTAAAAAGTGATGGTGTGTTTATGGATCAACAAGAATCCATCATATTGATTCATAAGGAAGATTTAATAAATAGTAACTATCATTCTAATGAAAGAAGATTAAATGGCTGCTGTGGATACGATGGGCTTGATGGAATGAATCGTATTTGTCTTCAAGAACATGAAATTGGGACAGAGTACTCTGATTGTTGGATGTCACACAAAATTGCATTAAATCTTGACTGTATAGACATCATTTGAAGAAGGGAGAATATTTATGAACTTCGAACAAATCTATTTAGATGTGATTAGTAAAAGGTTTAAAAATCTCAAAGAGCAAGGGGACAAAACACTTTCTCAGTTAAATTATGAGCAATATCATTGGACTATTAATGAAGAGTCAAATAGCATTGCTGTTATAGTCAAGCATATTAGTGGCAACATGATATCCAGATGGACTGATTTTTTAATAACGGATGGCGAGAAACCAACGAGAAATCGAGACGATGAATTTATTGATAATCTTACTACTGTAGAAGAGATTTTGACAACCTGGGAAAAGGGATGGCAAGTTTTTTTGGATGCTATTGAACAATTAACAGAAGCTGATTTAGAGAAAGTTATTACAATCAGGGGGGAGCAGCATTCGGTGATTGATGCTATTGAAAGACAAATGTCACATTATGCTCAGCATGTCGGACAAATTATTTACATCGCGAAGCAAGTAACTGGTTCACAGTGGCAAACATTAAGTATACCAAGGGGGCAATCTCAGGATTTCACAGATACGATGGTAAAAAAACATCAATAAAGAAAATCGTAGCTGTTTATCGCTACGATTTTTTGATATTATGAAGAATAAAGCTGATACATGGAGGTTTCTGTATCTATAGATTTAGCGATATCATATGCCTCCTGCTGTGTTTTCCCATGCGCTATAATTTCATACATAAACCTAATTAAAAACATTAAATTTGCATTGCCATCTATGTAGTCATCTGGACCTAAATAGGAGTGACAGCCTCTTTCTAAAAAGACAGAAGCTAATTGCTTTTCACCTAATGTACAGCCAGAGGCAATCACCTTCACATCATGAAGTTGACAATATTGCAAGACTTCTTGTGAACTAAAAAATGCTCCTCTTGGTTCATTTAATTCATAAATATCTTCCCCTAGCTCTGGCATGCAAAAGCGCCCCTCATCACCATGAAAATTAAGAATTAAATAATCCAGCTTTTGATCAAGATCTTGGCCTGATAGTACATCTATGAAATCATTGGGTCTTCCAATTAAGTGAAGCGTCACTCTTGCACCAAATGACTCCAAGACAGATCTTAAAGCAATGGATTCTATATCACAATCTGGACCAACTACTAAGCTCACATATAAATCTGGTTTACTCATATTGATGACCTCCCATATCTAGTCATCGTTAGTATAAGTCATTCCATCAAGGAAAGGGAAATAAAACCATTAAAATATCACGGAAATCCTTTGGTGTAATAAACCGTATATAACAATAGTTTGATGTGAATATAAAAGCTTGTATTACACTGCTATCTAGTTATCCGCAAACATAGCACTAAAATCATTAGTCAATATTTTTAGCATGGTAGTTGATTGAAACGTTGAAAAGTCAAGAAATTTTAAAATGTGTTTATTTATTGTAAAAAATTAGTTTTATATGAAGATTTTCGATTTACTTCATCTAGGATAATAGTTATAGATAGGCTATACTCAAGAGAGCTTATGACAATAGCAGAATAGAGGGAGCTTTATGAAGATAACGGTAGAAAGAAAATTGCAGTTTGCTTTTGGGCTAGTGTTGATTTTTCTATTATTAATTACAGGTATTTCTATGTACTATTTAAATGAAAATCGACACACGCTTAAAGAGATTCAAGAAAAAACAGAACTGATCGATTTATATCAGGATATTTCATTTCAAACAGTTCGAGCAAACGCAGCCATAAGAGGCTATATGCTGTATGGAAAGGAAGAAATGCTTAACAATCATTTTGAAATTCGTGATACCTTACATAAATCCATTCGTCGTATTGAAGAACTTGGCTATAAAAATGCAGACTTCGAACAGTTTTTAAAGCAATTAGATGAATGGGAAAAGCCAATTGATGAAAAAATAGTCCCACTATTTCAAAATGGTGAGCATCAACAAGCACAACAGCTTGCGTTACCAATATTAGGAGAAGGCTCGCAAAAATTAGTTGTCTTTGGAAAAACAATGGCAACAGCGCAGCAAAAAGATATGCAGAACCTTATAGAGGTAACAAGGCAAGGTGGAGACAGAAGTGGTAAAGAAATTGCTGCATTGGCAATTATATCACTGCTTATCAGTATTATTATTGCAACTGTATTTGGCAGAAGGGTTGCAAAAAATATTCAACAAACCGTTGTGGAAATGGATAAGTTTTCAAATGGTGATTTACAAACACACCTTCAATTTAAAACAAAGGATGAGTTTGCTCAACTGGCGAATTCCTTTAATATAATGTCAGAAAAATTGAGACATACGATGAAGCAAGTTGGACAATCCTCTGAACAAGTAGCAGCAACCTCTGAGCAATTGACAGCAAGCAGTATTGAGGTAACGCAGGCGACTGAAGTGGTGACAGAATCCATTCAAGATATTGCACAGGGGATTGAACAGCAGGACTCTCTAACAAGTGATGTTCGAAATTTATCCTCACATATCTTGAAAAAAATGAATGAGATTTCTTCAAGTATTGATAATGTTAATAGTGCCACGGTGGAAACGAAAAGCATGGCGAGTTCAGGGCGTTCCTCTGTACGGGATGTTATTGAACAAATGAATGAGATTTCAGATAATACGGCAGAGCTAAGCACACGCGTTAATGATTTAGATGAAAATACGGCAGCGATTGTTTCAGCAGTGAATGTTATTAAAAATATTGCCACGCAAACGAATTTATTAGCCATCAATGCCTCTATAGAAGCAGCACGAAGCGGTGAGCATGGTAAGGGCTTTGCAGTAGTTGCAGAAGAGGTTCGAAAACTAGCAGATGAATCGAATTTAGCTGCTATAGATATAGAAAAAGTCGTTGCACAAATTACAGAAAGCACTCGAATAATCGAGGAAGACATGGGTAATAGTAATGAATCTGTAACGGTTGGCAGGGACAAAGTGAATGTGGCAAGAGATAATTTCTTAACAATTGATGAGGCTATAAATGACGTGCAGGCACAAACACAGGCTGTCACGGCAGCTATACGAGCAATTTATCTAGATATTGAAAAACTAGTGAAAGAAATTGACTATATTAGCGAGGTATCCATGAAATCAAGCGGCAATGTGCAAAGTGTCGCTGCATCATCTGAAGAACAAAACGCGGCGATGGAAGAAGTTGCAGCAGCCTCTTCTCATTTGGCTAAAATGGCGATTGACCTACAAGAATCTATTCAGGCATTTAAATATTAACCTTCCTCTCATCTTTGACGTGTCAAGAAGATAAAGGAGTTAAAAAAATAAATTCAATCGTCCAAATGAAGCGTATTCGATATATCAATCGAATACGCTTAAAATTTTTTATCGATTAAAATTGTGAATTTATCGAAAGTTTTATATGATCTATCGAAACTTTTTTGCGATTTATCGAGAGCTCCTGACTCAACAATTAACTGGAATATTTCAGGAAAAAATCTAATTTTTAAAAATTTTGTGCCGACTGAAAAATATAATCCTGCTACTAATAATAGTATGATAAGAATATATGTCCAAAATATTGTGTTTGTGTTATCGACAATAGTAGATAACCATTCCATCAGCTTTCCTCCTTTCAAAATACCTTTTTGTGATTAAATTAATATATAATGATAGAAAAGGAGAGAAGTATATGAATACAATTGGACTGATTGGTGGTATGAGCTGGGAATCTTCTTCGGAGTATTATCGACTACTCAATGAAGAGGTAAAAAGGCAGTTAGGAGGTTTACATTCAGCAAAGTGTATATTGTACAGTGTAGATTTTCAGGAAATTGAACATTTTCAAGCGAGGGGCGAGTGGGACAAGGCTGGTGAGGTGCTTGCGGAAGCCGCTTACTCTTTGGAGAATGCTGGCGCAAGTTTTATTGTTATATGCACCAATACCATGCATAAGGTAATTGATACAATTCAGCAGAGGATTACGATTCCTATTTTACATATAGCCGATGCAACAGCACATAAAATAGTAGAGACGGGTTTACAAAAAATAGCTCTTCTAGGGACAAAGTATACGATGGAGCAGGATTTCTATAAGGCTCAAGTGGAAACCTTCGGAATTACAGTAATTGTTCCACAGGAGGAGGAGCGAGCAGAGGTCAATCGAATCATCTATGATGAATTGTGTTTAGGGGAAATTAAGGATTCTTCAAAAAATTATTATTTACAAGTAATTGACAGCCTTGTGCAGTCAGGTGCGCAAGGAGTAATTCTAGGCTGTACAGAGATAGGATTATTAATCAAGCAGAAAGATGTAGATATTCCTGTTTTTGATACAACGATGATACATGCCCAAGCTGCTGTAAATCAAGCTATTCAAAAGGGGGAATAAAATTGCCTGGTAAAATTCGGGATAGGGGCATATCAATTGGGACGCTGCCCGTTGGCGAAAAAAATTGCATTACAGATGTAGCAGACGTATGTGTGGGGCATATGACAATTGATGAAGCATTAACACAAGATGGCGCATATGCATGTACAGGTGTAACCGCCATTTTACCGCATAAGGGTAATTTATTTCAGCAAAAGATTACAGGAGCAAGCTATGTTTTAAATGGTTTTGGAAAAACAACGGGACTAATACAGGTAAATGAGCTGGGGGTTATTGAAGCACCTATTATGCTCACTAATACATTTGGTGTACCCACTGTTACACAGGGAACATTGCAATATATGCTTGACATGAATCCTGATATAGGGAAATCAACAGGAACGATTAATATTATCGTAGGTGAATGTAATGATAGTTATTTAAATTCAATACGTGCCTGTTCAGTAACACCGGAGCATGCTTTAGAAGCGATTCGCATTGCAACAAATGAGGTTGCACAGGAAGGAGCAATTGGGGCAGGTAAAGGAATGATGTGTTTTGGCTATAAAGGAGGAATTGGCTCCTCTTCTCGCATTGTCAACTATGAGACAATCACCTATACCATAGGCTGTATGGTGCTTAGTAATTTTGGGCAAAGCACAGAATTTTTAGCGCAACGTTATGTTGAGACATTTGTATCTCCTCAATCGACTATATCTCCAACAGATGGCTCCATTATCATTGTACTGGCAACGGATGCGCCACTTAGCAGTCGTCAATTAACTCGTGTTATCAAACGCTGTGGTATTGGACTTGGTCGAACAGGAAGCCATTTTTCCAATGGTAGTGGTGATATTGTTATTGGCTTTACCACTGCACATTGTATTCCTCATATATCAAATCTACTTGTGGAGACACGTACACAGCTTCGCGAGGATCACCCTATTATGAATCAACTATTTACGGCAGCGGCAGAGGCAACAGAGGAAGCCATTTTGAATTCCTTATCACAGGCAATAACTACAGTAGGCAGAGATGGGCATAAAGTAGAAGCCTATCCATTTTTCAAAAAGTAGTAGCTCATAAAAGTTATTGAGTCATGAAAATGGTTCAATAGCTTTTTTTGTTTCATCAATTTTATTTTTTCAGTTATTATTAACCCTAACTACGAATAAACTCCATAAAAAAGTGAAAAAGAATAAATTTTGACTATTAGTGGTCATTTTTGTCGTCCATTGTTTGATGATAAGAAAATAACCATTATTATGTATTTGTTCACTATTTATCTAGTCACCGGCATATAGGTAATAAAACTGAATTATCTGAAAAATATTTAGTTTTTTGCTTGATTGGAGTGATGCATATTAAGAAAAGCGTTTTTCATCCGATTACAGCTAATAACGCTTTATTTCATTCATCGAAAATTGCTGTGGGTGAAAGCTTTGAGCCGCTAATTAAAATCGAAGGACAGCATCCTAGAATTTTTACCAAGCCCATTTACCATCAACAAAAGATACCTAATAGCCTACAGGTGATCTATGTACGTGAAGGTGTCTATGAGCGATTACAAGAAGCGCTTTCGGTATTGCCAAAAATATATAGTTTAGTGTTATATGATGGCTATCGTCCCTTCCAAGTACAGCAGTATTTGTTTACACATTTTGCACAGGAGATTGCACAACGATTTCCGCATTTGTCTGAACAAGAAATTGACAGTGAAACGCGAAGATATGTTGCTTTTCCAAGCCTTGATTGTGCTCATCTTGTTCCCCATTTAACAGGAGGTGCTGTCGATATCACATTGGGGGATATAAATGGTCATGCATTGAATCTTGGCACAGCTTTTGATGAAATCAGTGCAAAATCCGTGACACGTTATTTTGAACAATTTCCAAATGAGAATCACAAAGCCTGCATCTATAGAAGGCTTCTCTATAATTGCATGACTATGGCGGGTTTTACCAACTACTCAGAGGAATGGTGGCATTATGATTACAACAATATTGCTTGGGCTAGGAGAGTTCAAGCACAGTCAGCGATTTACGGAGCAGTGCAGGCAGTTATTCATAATCATTATGTAAAGGAGTTTAATTTTATATGAAGGTTTATATAAGCGCAGATATTGAAGGAATTACGGGGACTACAGTATGGAGTGAAACGGAGCTAAATGCCCCAGATTATCAGTTTTTCCAAAAACAGATGACACTGGAGGTTGAAGCTGCGATTGAGGGAGCAATTGCTGGCGGAGCTACTGAAATATTATTAAAGGATGCACATGATTCAGCTCGAAATTTAGACATTTCAAATCTACCCAGTAATTGCAAGATTATTCGTGGATGGACCTATGACCCAATGTGTATGGTCGCAGGATTAGATAAAACGTTTGATCGAGCCATTTTCATTGGCTATCACAGTAAAGGGGGAAGTGAGCGCAATCCTTTGGCCCATACACTGTGTTTGTTTGCAGATGTCAAAATTAACGGGGAGTATGCCAGCGAATTTCTCATTAATACGTATGCAGCAGCATTACATGGGGTTCCAGTTTCGTTTGTTAGCGGGGATGTTGGGCTAACAGAAGAAATTCAGACCATAAATGAAAACATTGTCACTTTTGCCACGAAAGAAGGAATCGGCAATGCAACGATTAGTGTCAGTCCTAAATTGGCCATTCAGGAAACAAAAAGACTAGTGGAGGAGGCTATGACAGTTCCACGTAATTCCTTACAAGTTTCCTTACCTGAACACTTTAAATTAGAAATTATTTATCGTGACCATACACGCGCATATCGCAATTCCTTTTACCCTAATGCTACATTTAAACCTCATAATACAGTGGAATTTATCACAGATGATTTTTATGAAGTGCTTCGAATTTTACAGTTTCTAACATAAGCAAATTTATAAAGAGGAGAATAAATTCTGGCAATTTGTCGAGCAATTGGACACGCTCTTCAATTAGGCAAGCAACTGTTTTTAAAATAGGGGCAAAAATCAAATAATCCAAGATATCAACAATAAAATAATGTGATTATGATGAAAATTTAGGTGCTATTATGAGCAGTTTTATCGCTCCATTTTAACGGCTTACCTATAACGTGAAGGTGGAGTGAATCTAACTGCTTATTTATGCGAGACGAAAAAGAAACTAAGGGGGATGCCTATGATGAAAAGGTATTGGTGGCTTTTGGTATGTCTTGTCGCATTGCTTTGTGCAGCCTGTAGCGATGATTCTTCAAGTGAAAAAAAATCAGAGTATCGCGTTGTCTATTCAGGGGAAATAAAAACGTTAAATTACTTAAAAACCTCTGAAACCAATGAGTTTGCGGTGGCAGCGAACTTAGTCGATGGATTAATTGAATATGATAAATATGGTGTCGTACAGCCTGGCCTAGCGAAGGAATGGTCTTCCAATGATGATGCCACGGTATGGACATTTAAGCTTCGTGAAGATGCAAAGTGGATTACCCATGATGGGAAGGAATATTCGAATGTTGTTGCCCAAGATTTTGTAGATGGCTTACATTATGTTCTGGACGCAAAGAATGAATCATCAACAGCGTGGATTGCTACGGTTGTTAAAAATGGGGAAGCCTTCTATAACGGTGAGTTAACGGATTTTAAGCAGGTTGGCATAAAGGCAACAGATGAACATACAGTAGAATATACTTTAGAAACACCTACTCCTTATTTTCTTTCTATGTTGAATTATGTTTGTTTCTTCCCAGTAAACGGAAAGTTTATTGAGGAAAAAGGGGATAGCTTTGGAACAACACATGAAAATTTCCTGTATAACGGATCCTATATTTTAGACAAATTTGAACCGCAAAATGAGCGTGTACTTGTAAAAAATGAATTGTATTGGGATAAGGACAATGTGCTTATTGATCGTATACGTTATAAATACAATAAAGAAGCGGCTACGGTTGCACCTGAATTATTTTTACGAGGGGAAATCGACTCGGCTAGTATTCCAACATCCATTATTGATGAATGGTTCAAAGATGAAAAGAAAAAATCACAAGTTCGTCAAACGCAAAATAATTTCTATACGTACTTCTATGCACTAAACTTCAATCCTCAATTTGATGCAGAGTATGAGCCTAACAACTGGAAGGTCGCAGTCAACAACAAGGATTTCCGTAAGTCCTTATTCCATGCTCTTGATCGGGTTTCTGCCATGTTAACTTTAGAACCATATAATCCAAAAGATTTGCTTAGCAATACAATTACACCTAAAAATTTTGTTGATGTAGATGGCCTTGATTATACACAACTAGCACCGTTAGCGGATATTGCTAATCAGGATTCCTTTATAAAAGATCAGGCATTGGCATACAAGGAAAAAGCAATGACTGCACTTGAAGGAAAGGCAACATTCCCTGTAAAAGTGTTAATGCCATATAATGCTGGTAGTCCAGATTGGGCTAACCGTTCTCAAGTGGTGGAACAGCAAATTGAGAAATTATTAGGAACAGACTATATCGATATTATTGTAGAGGCAGGACCATCCACAGGCTTTTTATCGGAAGTTCGTCGCCCTGGTAAATTTGCATTGCTAGAAGCCAACTGGGGACCTGATTATGCTGATCCATCAACGTATACGGACCCATTTACTGTAGATGGAACTTACAATAAACCAGAACTAGCGGAAGGCTATATAGAAGCTAATGGCAAATCAAAATATCAAAACTTAGTGGACGAAGCAAAATCGGCAATCGATACAGCAAAACGATATGAATTGTTTGCGAAGGCTGAGGCTTTCATAATTGATGAGGCATTTGTCATTCCTTATTCAGTAGGAGGAAGCGGCTATGTTGCCTCTAAATTAAATCCTTTCGAGGCTCAATATTCCCCATTTGGAGTGACAGCAGAGAAATTTAAGGGGCAACAGCTTTTAGATAAACCAATGAGCAATGATGAATTTAAAGAAGCGCTAGCAAAGTGGGAGCAGGAACGTGCGAATGCCTTAGCGAAAGCAGCACAGTAGGATCAACGTTGGGTAGTAGTATTAACAAGGAGATTCCGAATAAAAAATATCGGCATCTCCTTTCATCTTTCTGAAAAAGGAGGATAATTCCATGCTGTGGTATATAGTGAAGCGACTCTTACAATCTGTGGTTACTCTTTTTATCATCCTAACAATTGTTTTTTCATTATTACGATTAATGCCAGAGGAAGGCTATTTAGGAGCAGCAGCTGATAAAATGTCGCCTGCGCAACAAGAAATCTATTTAACAAATTTAGGATTACGTGATCCTTTATTGGTGCAACTAGGTAACTTTTACAGTAAATTGTTCCAAGGAGATTTGGGGAAATCTGTTACCTACAGGACAGATGTACCAGTCGTTACAATTATTGCAGATAAAATTATGTATTCCTTGGCTTTCGGTTTAGGGGCTGTTGTGTTATCTCTAATGCTTGGTGTTCCACTTGGTATTTTAATGGCTCAAATGAAAGGGCGTTGGCTGGATCGATTGGGGACTGGCTATATAGTGATTGTCGTTGCAGTGCCAGCTGCTGTTTACTATTTAGTTATACAAATGTATATTACGGAAATTTTCCATTTGCCAATGCTTTTTGATGTGTATAAGCCCATTACTTGGATTTTACCACTTGCTTCAATGGCATTAGCACCAACTGCCTCCTATGCCATGTGGATGCGACGTTATATGGTGGATGAATTAAACAAAGATTATATTAAGCTAGCACGAGCAAAAGGCATGAAAGAGCGGACATTAATGTTTAAACATGTTTTACGAAATGCCTTTATCCCTATGGCACAATATTTACCTGCAACGATTCTTTTTACAATTACCGGCTCCATTTATATTGAATCTCTGTACTCTATTCCTGGAATGGGTGGCTTACTCGTTGATGCGATACAGCGCCAAGATAACACCATTGTACAGGGCTTAGTCCTTGTTTTTTCTTCACTTGGGATTATTGGATTGATTTTAGGGGATATTGCCATGGCACTTGTTGATCCACGGATTAAATTGGGGAAAGGGGAGAGTGTACGCTAATGGGTATGTATTCAGAGGAAATTAATAATATTTCTCATAGATCACGTGAAGCATTATTTGAATTTGCAGTAACGGATGAGCGTCAGGCAGAAGAAACAGCCTACTCAAACTATTCCTATTGGCGTTCAACCTGGAAATCCTTTTTAAAAAATCGAATTGCCATCTTTTTGTTAGTCGGCGTGCTAATGATCGTAACCTTCACAATTCTTCAACCGTATCTACCAGCGCAAAAGTCTCCTACTGAAATTTATTTAGATGAACAAACAGGCCTACAGGCACGGAATATTGCTCCAAATACTGAATTTTGGTTTGGGACAAACTCCATTGGACAGGATTTATGGTCTCGTATTTGGGCAGGGACAAGGACCTCTTTATTGATTGGCTGCGCTGTAGCCATAGTAGAAGCTATTATAGGAATAACAATTGGTACACTTTGGGGCTTTTCGCGTAAATTGGAGTTGCCAATTACACAACTATACAACATCGTTGATAATATTCCGACAACCATTGTATTGATTTTAATGTCATATATTTTACGACCTAGTGTTTCCACCATTATTATTGCGATGTGTATTACAGGCTGGGTTGAAATGGCAAGGTTTATTCGCAATCAAATTGTCATTTTGCGTGATCGTGAATATAACTTAGCGTCAAAATGTTTAGGGACACCAGATTATCGCATTATTTTAAAAAACCTATTACCTTATCTGATTTCAGTCATAATGCTACGCATGAGTCTGGCAATTCCATTTGCTATTGGTGCTGAGGTTTTTTTAACCTACATTGGATTAGGCCTACCAATTAGTGAGCCGTCTTTAGGGAATTTAATTAATGAAGGACGGGTGCTAATGATGTCTCCAGAATTACGATATCAGCTTATATTTCCGAGTATCGTTTTAAGTGTGATTACAATTGCATTTTATATTATAGGAAATTCATTTGCAGATGCAGCAGACCCCAAAAATCACGTATAAAGGGTGAGGATATTGACACAAGCACTATCTCGTATTTTAACTATGCAAAACCTAGTGATTAAATTTTCGCTTCGTGGCAGGGTGCTAACAGCCATTCGTAATATCTCCCTTGATTTGTATAAAGGTGAAAGTATGGCAATAGTGGGTGAATCGGGCTCGGGAAAATCGGTGCTAATGAAATCAATCATGGGCTTGCTTGATAAAAATGGTTACATCGATCAGGGGCAGATTATCTACAACAACTGGGATTTGACACAATTTAACACTGAGCGGGATTGGGAAGCTATTCGAGGAAAAGAAGTGGCGATGGTGACTCAGGACCCAATGACATCATTAAATCCGCTGAAAACGATTGGCAAGCAAATCGAGGAATGTGTTATTTTACATCAATCTCTAAGGGGGAAAGCGGCATATGTAGAAACCTTGAAATTATTAAAGGATGTTGGCATTCACGATGTGGAAAAACGTTTCAGGCAATATCCACATGAATTTTCTGGTGGAATGCGTCAACGAATAGTCATCGCTATTGCATTAGCTTGTAAACCCAAAATATTAATTTGCGATGAACCGACAACAGCCCTAGACGTTACAATACAAGCGCAAATTTTACAGCTTTTAAAGCATCTCCAACAAAAATATGAGCTAACAACCGTTTACATCACACATGATTTAGGTGTTGTTGCTAAGGTAGCCGATCGAATCGCTGTTATGTATGCAGGAGATATTATCGAAATTGGTAAGACACATGAAATTTTCTTTAATGCTAAGCACCCCTATACATGGGCACTCATTTCCTCATTACCACAACTAGGCTCAAAGGGCGAGCAGCTTTATTCCATTAAGGGCACACCGCCAAATCTGTTCCAAGATATTAAAGGAGATGCCTTTGCACCACGCAATCCATACGCGTTAAAGATTGATTTTGTGGAACGTCCTCCATTTTTTCAAGTAAGTGATACACATTATGCCCGTACATGGCTGTTAGATCCTCTTGCTCCTAAAGTACAACCTCCTGAAGCACTGCAATCATTTTTTGAAGAAGGGAGACGATACGCACATGAGTCATAAGGAGATTCTAGTTGAGGTTAAAAATTTAAAGATAGCTTTTGGTAAGGGTAAGCATAAATTTATGGCAATCAATGATGTTAGCTTTACTATTTTTAAAGGTGAAATATTTGGCTTAGTGGGAGAATCAGGCTCAGGGAAAACTACAATAGGTCGAGCCATGATGCGTATCAATGATGTGACTGAGGGGGAGATCATTTATCGTGGTCGGAACATTCATGGGAAAATTACAAAAAGCTGGGATCGGGAAATTACCCAGAAAATCCAAATGATTTTTCAAGACCCTATGGCATCCCTTAATGAACGGGCAAAAGTTGATTATATTATCTCTGAGGGATTGCTCAATACAAAAAACTATAACAATGATGTGGATCGCCAACAAAAGGTGCGGACTGCACTTTTAAATGTAGGATTATTACCAGAGTTTTCAAGTCGCTTTCCACATGAATTTTCAGGAGGTCAACGTCAGCGTATAGGCATTGCACGAGCTTTGGTAATGGAGCCGGAATTTATTATTGCAGATGAACCCATTTCGGCCTTAGATGTCTCTATTCGTGCACAAGTTTTAAATTTATTAGCAAACCTACAGCAGCAAAAAAATTTAACCTACTTATTTATTGCACATGATTTGTCGGTAGTCCGCTTTATTACGGACAGAACAGCAGTTATTTATAAGGGAAGAATCGTTGAGCTAGCAGAAACTGAGCGGCTGTTTTCTAATCCTATTCATCCCTATACGCGAGCATTGCTATCAGCCGTACCAGAGCCTAATCCCTATAAGGAGCGTAATAAAATCGTAGAAATCTATGATCCAGCACAGCATTGTTATGATAGAAATCCTCCGACGTTTAAGGAGGTAGAAGAAGGGCATTTTGTCTTGGCAAATGAGCAGGAAATGGCAAAATATCAAGCATCTCTACAAATGGAGGTATACAAATGATATTTCCAAAAGCTTTAAAAATAGGGGATACAGTAGGTCTTATTAGTGCTTCAGGGGCCACTCCACCTGACAAATTAAAGCCAGCTATAGAAAGTGTTGAAAAGCTTGGATTAAAGGTTGTTGTTGGAGAAACATGTCAGGCAAGGCACGGTTATTTAGCGGGAACTGATCAACTTCGTGCATCTGACGTAAATCAAATGTTTAATGATTCAACGATTGATGGTATCTTCTGTATTCGTGGAGGTTATGGGGCTACAAGAATTCTACCACTTTTAGATTTCGATGTAATAAGAGCCAATCCAAAAGTCTTTGCTGGTTATAGCGATGTTACAGCTTTACACATCGCCATTAATCAGAAATGTGGCTTTGTGACCTATCATACGCCGATGCCATCAACGGAATTTATTCAGCAGGGTATGGATGAATATACATGGGACTCTTTTAAACAACTGGTGATGGCAACAACTTGTCATGATTACCTGCTTAAAAACCCACTAGGTCGCAGTATGACAACGCTTGCTGCTGGTCAAGCAACAGGACAGCTAATTGGAGGAAACCTAACACTAGTAACAGCCTCACTTGGCACCCCATATGAAATAGATACAAAGAATAAAATATTATTTTTAGAGGATATTGATGAAACTGAACATCGGGTAGATCGAATGCTCACACAGCTTAAATTAGCGGGCAAGCTTGATGAGGCTGCGGGCATTTTATTAGGAGCTTGGACTAATTGCGGGCCAGATAACCCGAAGCATCCAGAGTATAGTTTATCGTTACAGACTATTTTTCAAGAGATTTTAGTGCCACTAAAAAAGCCCATTATAATGGATTTAACGTGTGGTCACTGTTTACCTACAATGTCTTTACCTCTTGGTAGCACCATCTCCTTGAATACAGAAAACCAACAAATAAGAGTTATTGAGTAGGTATGTTATATGGAACCTGCTATTCAAAGAATGCTAGAAGAAGCTCCATATAACGTACATTTATTTGTCAAAGACCCAAATACAAATCACTATTTCATACAGGAAAAGCTACATGCGGTTTTTTCCAGTGCTAGTTTAATTAAAGTACCTATTTTACTTGGGGTGTTGACCCATTTAGAGCGCTACAATCAAGATGTCCATCAAGAGATTAGAATAGCACCAGAAGAATGGGTTGACTATAGTGTTATCAGTGAACAGCAAATTGAACGAAGTACTATCTATGAGCTATTGGTGTGGATGATTATTACCAGTGATAATGTAGCTACCAATGTCCTGATTGACTTTATCGGAATGGATGTCCTCAACCATTATTTTCGACAAATTGGTCTTCATCAAACGAAATTGCAAAGGAAGATGATGGATTTCGAAAAGTTAGAAAGAGGAATTGACAATCTCACTTCAGCAAATGATATGGCCCATCTTTTTCACGTATCTACCAACAAGACCTTTTATCTACAAAATTTAGTAAGTTGACAATTGATATCTTAAATCGCCAGCGTGTCCATGAATCACTAAAACGTTATCTAGTAGATGATGTGAAAATGGCTCATAAAACAGGTGGTCTTGAAACAGTCGATCATGATGTTGGGATTGTTTATAATGGCTCAAATGATTATCTGATAGGTGTTTTTATAACTGAGGTAACAAACAATGAGTATGCAAAGCAGCTTATCGGTCGGATATCAAAAATTGCGTATGAGCATTTTGTGAAGCGAAGGGGGTGATCAAATGAATGCTGTTGTGACAGCAATGATTGCAAATTTACATGCTATACCACAGGAAGAATCCGAACTGGTGGACGAGGTACTTAATGGCATGCCTGTACAGATCATTGCCAACATAGATGCTAATTGGGTACGTGTACAAACAGCCTATCGATATGAGGGGTTTTGCCAGAAAAAATGTTTAATTGCGGACGAGGAAGAAACAAACGCTTGGCTACAAGAAGCCAACCATTACATTATTCAAAACTTCGCAGATATTCTACAATATCCGCGAATTCAAAGTAGCAAAATAATGACGCTCGTAAAAGGTTCAATTGTACGATCTTTATCAATAGAAGTAAACGACCCAGAGTGGGTGGCTATACAAATAGCGTCTGGTGAAATTGGATATGCACGAAGAAAATGGCTTCAACCAAAAGTTGCTAAAAATAAATTACCAGACTCGCAATTCCGAGAAAATGTTGTGCAAACAGCGCTTAGCTATTTAGCTACTCCCTACCGCTGGGGAGGTAAATCACCTTTAGGCATTGATTGTTCAGGGCTTTGTTCAATGGCTTATATGCTAAATGGAGTACTGATTTACCGAGATGCTAAAATTGTTGATGGGTTTCCGATTAAACAAATATCTTTTGAGAACCTGCAAAAGGGCGATCTATTATATTTTCCAGGACATATGGCCTTATATATGGGGGATAGTCTTTATATTCATTCTTCACTTGGTGGGAGTGAGGTAAGTATAAATAGTTTGGATAGCAAACATCCACTTTATCGCAAAGACCTAGCTGTTTCTACACTTACGGCTGCGGGAAGCATATTTATTTAATTATATTTTAATGAATGTGGAGAAGCGAATTGGTGCAATTGTTTATTTCCAATCATTTCGAGAATACCTTTGTTGAGGAAGATGCTTCTGTATAAAAACAAGGGCACTGAAAAACTAAAAAAATTCACTTTTTTATATTAGAAATTTGTCTTTTGTTAGATTTGAAAACTTAAAAAAGTCGATTTGCATCACAATTTTTGTGGCAAATCGACTTTTTCAGTGCCCTCTATAAAAACAGAGTGCATCTTTTTTGTTTTCATAAAACTATGGGGGTAAAATATGCAATCGTCATAGGTGAAAAGGGGATGGAAGACCATGAAATTTCTTACTGGTAAATAGCAGATAAAATCGATGTATATCCCCTATGATTTGTTAATAATAGATAGTTAGAATGGGATTATATTATGCTATAATAAATCAAAAGTAAAAGGATAGGAGGGGATGTATTGGACACTGATTTAAAAGAATTATTACGTTCCGTTTTAAGGGAAGAGTTAGCACCGATTAATCAACGATTAGATGGCATGGATAAACGATTTGACGGTATTGAGCAGCGCTTAGATAAAATTGAAAGTGATGTACAGGAGCTAAAAGCTGGACAAGCTGAGCTTCAGAAAAACATTGTTGAAAATTTAGGGAATTTCACTAAAAAAATTGCTCATCAAGTAGAGGATAGGACGGGTGCATTAAATAAACGTGTTTTTGAAGTTGAGACAGTGATTCAAAGATTGACGAATCAGTAATTAATTGAAAGATACGATTTGGATTGTTGCTATAAATGTTTGTAAAAGAAGATATTAATATTAAAAATCTCCATGCCACAAAGGGGTTTCCCAAAGTAGCGTGGAGATATTAATATTGAAAAATATTTAATTCTTGGCCTGCTTCGATTTTATCAGATCGGAGCTGATTCCATTGTTTAAGGGATGTTACTTTCACTTTATGTGCCTCTGCAATATGCGTAAGAGAATCACCGTCTGTTACGGTAATCGTTTTTTTATTTTTTACAGGACTATCGTATTGATTTAGATCATATTTTGCAATGACAGTATTGAGTTTTTCATTGTATTTGGAATCTGTTGCATAAGAACCTGTTAAAAATTTAGTAGCATCTGTATAGGATTTTGTATTGCTTTTAAATACTCCTGCATAGAAATCCTTATTCCAGGAGACACCGTTACGCAATAATTTTACATAGTCTTTCATGGATTCTTCATAGGAAGGATATTTGCGAAATTCAGCCATCACAGTTGTCATGTTACCAGAACCATCGTCCTCAGATGTTTCAAGTGTTACCGAGTTATTTTGGTAACGACCTTTCATCCCAAATAAATTGTTATTAGGTGCAGCGCCAAGTCCACTTTGACCATGCTCACTTTCTAAAATGGCTTGTGCAATCATAACAGATGCGTATAAATCATTATCAGCTCCAAGTTTTCGTGCAGTTTCTGCAATAGAGCCAATAAATTCTTCTACGCTTGGACGATCATCCACAACTTCAGGAACTGTTGTTTCATGCGTATTGAACAGCTGCGTTACCATAAAAAACGAAATACAGATAACGATAGTAGCAATCATTAGACCTTTGAAGAAATTTATGACGTATTTCATGGTTTCATTGATGTTGGTGGATTACAACATCTCCCTCCTTTCTATCAAAGTTTAACTATCTCTAATTATTGCAAAGAGTGCAAGAGAAATAAAGAGATGTTTAGTTGCATAGATTCCATCATTAATAGAACGTCATTAACATCAATTAGTTCCTAATTAAGTTTAACTTCTTTCAGCAGAAGTCACCACCTCTATAGGTGGTGAGATGAATGTGAATTTAAGCTACTTTTTAGAGGGTGTCCAAACACCCGCTGAAAGAAGTTAAAGCCTCCGGCGGATGTCACGGAATCGGAAAGGAGTACTTTGTGTAAGCACAAAGCCGATTCCGGACGCAATTATGCCGAGGCATAATTGATCAAAATTGATTGGACATAAACTGTTTGAAGCCCTCGAAATATTGTTCAGAAGCTTCCCAGAGTCTAGCATCCAAATAAGATATATCTAGGCAGCCATAATGGTTAGGAGGTTGATAGTATCGAGAAACATAGGAATGATTGTCAAGTGTATAAAAATAATATGTTTCGTCAGGAGTCATAATTTCAACCCGAGCGTGTATAATGTCACCATCTTCATCTATATACGATTGACGGAAGCTGTAATATTTGGAACCATCCCAGAAACCATCATTTTCCTCATCTAGTGCTTGAATTTCTGGATGCTGCAAAATATCCTTCACATATTGGATTTCAATGTCCCGTAAATAAAGCTCTGCTACATTTACACAGGTCAACAGCAAAATCCAGTGAGCATTCAGATCCGATAAATACTCCTGTGACACTTCTGTAATATCCCTCCACTCGGCTCCTTCGTCTAAGGTTTTTCTCAATAGAGAAATGGATTGATCTTCATCGAGCCAAATAAAATAATGGTACTGTGAAGTCTTTATGTACACACTGTTGTTGCATTTGTCACCATCTGCATCAATATGCTCCTGCTGAACAGTGAAATGCACATCTCGCTCCTCAAAATTAAAAGTTGTCTTATCTTCTATCATAAGAATAGATTGCGTCAGCTTCAGAATATTTTCCAAATCTATGTTGCTATGCGTAAAATATAAATGAGCTGCTTTCTTTCTTTGGTAGATTCCATTTAAATTAGTAAGAGGGGAACGTCCTTCTTTAAGAATTCTGACGAGTGTATCGAATGAAAAACCAATCTCATCGTCATCCTCATCATCGTCATCGTCATCCATGTTCAGAAATACCTCTTCGGTTAACACATCCTGAATCTTTACGGGAAGGTCCTGAAAAACACCGTCTCCATGCCAAATGTTTACTAGACACATTAACTGCTTCTGTCCATCTACTTTGATGCGATACTCGTCATCCTGAACTAAAACCGTTGCATGAAGATTACCTTTCACAATCGTTTCTCCGTGATTATAGGAGCCGCTCAAAATATCCCCAACTGTCAAATGACCGTGTACATAGATTTCTTGACCGCCTACAGCTATATTTTTAGCTGCCAAATTGCCCATCACGGTTAGCCCTATAGCACCATCTGTTTCTGCATTGTAGAGATTGTCTACCGTGAAATTACCATCAATAAAAATGGTGATTGTATTTTCTTGTTCTGGGAAAGGCTTGCCCCAATCCAAATCTAGGAAAGGGAGTGTCAAATCACCCTCATAATAAGCAGCAATCTCATCATCGCTAAAATCCTTGTGAAATTTTGCCCACCAAGAGTCTTCTGGAAATCTTTCAGCTAGTTGGCTGATAGGCATAAATTGAAATTCATTGTTCATACTTCACTACCTTTCGATTTCTATTTTCTTCATCTTCTCATAAGTGGCAATTAACAGTCAATTTCATAGATTGTTAGATACAGGCACAAAATTAAAAAAGAAAATGGTATTATTAACCTTTAAAGCTATTAACTGTTGAAAAGAAACATTTTTAAATAAAGATTAACCAGAGATATTTTGGATGAAATTATGTTAAAGTGGTAAATGTTTGAAAAGGCTTTAGATTGTGAAATATATAGAAGTGAAATAATGTCACTAGTACTAAGCTTTCATTAGCAAATTCAAAGGAGATGAAAGATGATAACATTTGACAATGTCTCAAAAAAATATGGCAATGACCATACGGCTGTTAAAGCACTGAACATAGAAATAAAGAAGGGTGAATTTTTTGTTATTATCGGCCCAAGCGGATGTGGCAAAACTACATTATTAAAAATGATTAACCGATTAATTTCTTTAACTGAAGGAACTATCTGGATAAATGGCAAAAGAATAAGTGATTATAATATTCATGAGTTACGCTGGAATATTGGCTATGTATTACAACAAATTGCCCTTTTTCCACATATGACGATAGAAGAAAATATTGCGGTTGTGCCTGAATTAAAAAATTGGGGCAAAACGAAAATCCAAAAGCGAGTTGAAGAATTATTAAAGATGGTTGGGCTTGAGCCTGAAAAATATCGTCAGCGTAAGCCAAAGGAGTTATCTGGCGGTGAACAGCAAAGAGTTGGAGTTATTCGCGCCTTAGCGGCTGACCCTGAAATTATTTTAATGGATGAGCCATTCAGTGCGTTAGATCCAATAAGCCGTACAAAGCTGCAGGACGATTTATTGGATATGCAGCGTTCTATACAAAAAACAATTGTTTTTGTATCCCATGACATGCAGGAGGCACTTAAATTAGGGGATCGGATCTGTGTGATGAAGGATGGTGAAATTGTTCAAATTGGCACACCTCAAGAAATTGTCCAAAACCCTGTAAATAACTTTGTCCAACAGTTTATTGGCTTAAACAATATGTACAAGCCTTTTGATATTCATACAGTCATGCAGTCAATTACTGCGTCCAGTAAGCTAGGTGGTACCATTTTTAGCAATGATTCGTTCGCTACAATTCTTGAAAAGTTAGCACAAGATGACTGTTTAGGTGTTCAAGAGGATGGAAAATTGATTGGTATGGTATCTAGAGCTTCCATGCTGCAGTATTTAGCGAAGGATTCTTTGGAAAGAGGTAATGGAAATGGCTAATTTTTTTGAGATGTTTCTTGAGCGTAAAGGACAGTTAGTGGCAGCATTACTGGAACATATACAAATCTCCTTTATAGCGCTATTTTTTGCCGTGATTATTGCCATTCCACTAGGTATTTATTTAACAAATAAAAGGAAAATAGCAGAAACTATTATTGGGGTCAGTGCGGTTCTTCAAACTATTCCTTCATTAGCTCTACTTGGCTTATTAATACCTCTGTTCGGTATTGGAAAAGTACCTGCCATTATTGCCTTAGTGGTCTATGCTCTTCTTCCAATATTACGAAACACATATACGGGCATTAATGAGGTAGAGACATCTTTAAAAGAGGCAGCGATGGCGATGGGAATGAATACAAGAAAACGGCTATTAAAAGTAGAATTGCCACTTGCCATGCCTGTTATTATGGCAGGAATTCGAACAGCAATGGTTTTAATCGTTGGAACAGCAACATTAGCGGCCTTAATTGGTGCTGGGGGATTAGGGGATATTATTCTCCTCGGTATTGACCGAAATAATACATTTCTTCTACTTTTAGGTGCTATTCCCGCAGCAATTTTAGCACTAGTTTTCGATTTTTTACTAAAAAAATTAGAATTTTTGTCATTTAGAAAAACGATGACAGCCTTAACTATGATTAGTATTTTGGCATTATTCATGATCATTTTACCATTGCTAAACAACACAGAAAAAGAGGAGATTGTGATTGCCGGAAAGCTTGGATCAGAGCCTGAAATACTCATTAATATGTATAAATTGCTTATAGAGCAGGAAACAGACCTGAAGGTACAATTAAAACCTGGTCTTGGAAAGACTTCATTTGTATTTAATGCACTGAAATCAGACAGTATTGATATCTATCCAGAGTTTACAGGAACAGCTATTTCAGAATTTTTAAAAGAGGAAGCGGTCAATAACAATCAAGAAGATGTCTATAATCAGGCTAAAGAAGGGATGATGAAGCAATTTGAAATGGTGATGTTAAGTCCGATGAAATACAATAATACGTATACATTAGCAGTTTCCAAAGAAATGGCCGAAGCCTACCATTTGCAAACAATTTCTGATCTTAAGCCGATTCAAGAGTCTATAAAAGCAGGCTTCACATTGGAATTCAATGATCGAGAAGATGGCTATATAGGTATTCAAAAGCGCTATGGCATCACACTTTCGGATATTACAACAATGGAGCCAAAGCTAAGATACCAAGCAATTAAATCTGGGAATATTGATTTATTAGATGCTTATTCAACAGATAGTGAAATACGCCAATACAATTTGCATGTGTTGGCAGATGATAAAGAGCTATTCCCGCCTTATCAAGGAGCACCTCTACTTAGAAAAGAAACAATTGAAAAATATCCTGACATTGAAAAAGCTTTAAATAAGCTGGCAGATCACATCACTGATGATGAAATGCGCGAAATGAATTATCAGGTCAATGTAGAAGGTGAAAATATTGTAGATGTTGCACGGGACTATTTAATAAAGGCTCAATTACTAAAACACAAATAACCATAAAAGCTAGAAAAGATAGCGTATTTCTTTTCTAGCTTTTATACATTATTAAGTTTAAATAATAATTAATTAATGATAAACATTAAATAATTATTGAAAAAGATAAAATAGTATGTATACTAAATAATAAGAAAGGGGATGCTTTATTATGGAGCAAACTATCCAAAGTAAGGAATTTCGATTGTTAACTAAAGGATTACGTACAATTTTCACCATTATAATGGTTCTCATGATTTTTGCATTAACAATACTGGGTGTTCTTTTGGTAGCAGTAATTGTAGTGACGGAAAAGGAAGTAAATAATATACTGGTACATGGGCAGATTGCTGCGTCTATTCAGTTTGTAGGCTTGGAAATCGTATTATCCAATAAAGTAGCAGATGACATTCAATTTTCCAAATTGAATGTCGTAAAATTACTATTTACTGCTACAATATACATAGTTCTTTTATTATTTATCGTTGTACAAGTCAGAAATGTCTTAAGTAACTTAAGCAAAGGAATTATTTTTTCAGCAAAAAATAGTAAAAAAATGGAATGGATTGCTTATGCTATAGTTTTTTTAAGCTTAACAGTTGAAGCATTCCGCACGTATGTAGCCTATACCATTTTTGAACAATTTAAGTTAGCAGAATTGCTAGTCGATACAGGATTAATCAAAGGGGTGGTCTATCAATTTACTGGCGTTAATTGGACCCTTCTACTATGTGGATTAGTCATTTGGACGATTGCCCGTGTGTTCCGTTATGGAGCGTTTTTACAAGATGAATATGATGCAACAGCTTAGGAAGTGAAAAAATGACAATAATTATTCGATTAGATCGAATGCTTGCAGATCGAAAAATGCAGCTAAGTGAGCTAGCAGAAAAAGTAGATGTATCAATTGTCAATCTATCCAATTTAAAAACAGGAAAGGTTCGTGCCGTGCGTTTCTCTACATTAAATGCAATCTGTAAGGCACTGGGGTGTCAGCCAGGAGATATTCTAGAATATGTTGAGGATGAGGAATCATAGAGACCCTAAGAGTAGAATGCTCTTTGGGTCTCTTATTTACGAATAAATAAGGTATAACAGAGAAAACAGTGGGTTAGGAGGGACAATCAAACATGAATACTTTTGGTTTTCTATTTATTGCAATCATCTCAGAGGTTTTTGCCAGCTCAATGTTAAAACAAACAGATGGCTTTAAACGTATACTACCGTCTATCGGTGTTGTAGTTGGATATGGTACAGCTTTTTATTTTCTTTCCCTAACATTGCAATCCTTAGCCATCGGTACTGCATATGCGATATGGGCTGGAGTGGGAACAGCACTAACAGCCATCGTTGGTGTAATCTTTTATAAGGAATTAATGAATCGAAAAAAACTTTATGGAATGTTATTTATTATTATTGGTGTAATTGTTCTTAATCTTGCTGGTGGTGGTCATTAAGGAGGAATAAACAATTGAGAGGTTATCTGTTTTTAACGTTATCGATTATTAGTGAGGTATTTGCGACAACAATGCTTAAGTTTTCAGAGGCATTTACAATTTTAGGTCCATCAATAGCGGTTGCATTCGGATATGGGCTTTCGTTTTTCTCATTATCACTATGCTTGAAAACATTACCACTGAGTCTGGCATATGCGATATGGTCTGGAGTAGGAACCGCGCTTACCGTAATTGTGGGAATCGTTATATGGGGAGATTTATTTAATCTAAACTCAGCTATTGGAATTGTCTTGATTATTGGCGGTGTTATTCTGCTAAATCGTGGAGATCAACAACAAACAACACCATAGTGTCTCAACAAGAAAACGCCCAAATGAATGGACGTTTTTTTCTATTTGGAAGAATCTTTAAACTTGTAAAAATTAATAGCGAATATAACTGTTAATAATACGATTATATAGCTAGTTGGAATAACGCTATAAAATCTGCGGATATTTTCAATTGATTGATCAAATATTACTTGACTACAGTAGAAAATGGGCACGAATAATCCAATTGAAAAAATGGTATGGTAAAAGCTTATTGTTTTACGCGAGTTAGGAAGCACAGCATGTACAATAAGCAGTGCTATTAGATGCATGATTACAAAGTGAGCAGTCATTTGTATGAATCGACTTGGTAGCTGATGATGAATAATAAAATAGGGAGATACTATTAAAAAGAAAAGTATAAATAGATAACTAAACAATCTCATAATTTGTACCTCCTTAGTATGGTAGAATAACACCTACGCTTATATGGTGTACAACATCCTTTTCTAAATAGGGCAGGATGTTTTCAATTGTACCAGTTAAGACGGCACCACTAACCTTTAAAGAATGTGTATCTGCGTCACCAATAGTCTTATTTAAAATCTCTGCTTCATATACTTTTTCATGGTATGGAAAACTTAATCCTGTTGCATCTTCTCCTCTCTCTTTTATTCTCTCTTTTAAAATAGCAAGTGCTTCTTGTTCATCGTTACCATATGTAGCTACTTCATCTAAAAAATTTTGCGCGGACTGAAATGGTTGATCGTTTAAGATGTGAAAGCCATACGCTGAATCTCCATCTACTAAACCATAATTTGGGGATATAAAAGTAGGCATTTCTTTTTTCATTTCTTCTGCATGTTCTTTTTCTTCCTCTATAGATTCAAATAGTCCATTTTGAATAATCCATGCCCATTGAGCAGTTGGAAATTGTTTAATCATCTCTTCAAACGTTACTTCTTTTGTGAAAGATACAGCAACCTCTACATTATAGAAGGGTGGTAAAGTTTTTAAATAAGCCAGATCGTCTTCAATTTTTGGCTCTTTGTATGGATAAAATTGAAATACTCGATAATTATTATTGTATCCATTTAGATAGCTATTATTTTCAACATACGCTTTTGTTCCTAAGATTGTATAAAAATGTTCAATGATACCCCATTTTATTTGATGACCATTAATATCCTTAAACTGATTGGATTTTGTCGTACCTGCTAAGAAAAAATGATCGTAGTTAGTACTATTTGTTTGAATATTTGCGCCTGTGAATAGGCTGTTAGTATAATTCTGCAAAGATTGCTTATCCATTTCCTTATACATAATATATTGTCCCATGGCAATTAATCCCCATAAGATAAGAACAATACTTATAAAGACACTTATTGAAACAATAATAATCCGTTTTACTGATTTTCTTTTAGCGCTCTTCACTAAATGTTGAAATGATTCATCGCTATTAATAATTGATATTTTCTCCATAATTACCAGTCCTTTCGAAAATCTCACTAAATTTTTTGCGTGCTCGGGCAAGCTGAGTTTTAATGCTTTTATCTGTCGTTTTAAAAAGAATAGCGATTTCATTTAACGTTAATTCAGCGCTATATTTTAATAATAGTAACTCCATTTCTTTTGGCTGAAGCATGCTTAACGTTTGTTGAATGGTAGTCTGTAGTTCTTTTTGTAAAACATATAATTCTGGTGTTTGTTCATCTAGTAAATCCTGCAAGTGAAACGTGAGTACATAGTTGTTCGCATGCTTTTTCTTTCGTAAGGCATCATAATATTTGTTTATCGCTACACGGTAAAGCCAAGCTTCCGCATAATTTGCATCAATCCCGTCTATGTATTTGATGAACTGATAAGCTGTCTCCTGCAATATATCCTCAGCATCTTGCTTATTAGCGCCCATTTTGAGCAGTGTAAAGTATACTGCTTTTAATTTTTCATGTAATTGAATACCAAATTTCTCATTCATATCAACCCTCCTAATTAGATAACGATTCATTTGGAAGAAGGTAAACAACAATGTGAAAATTTATTTAATACATAGGGAAGTAAAATATATGAAAAGCCATAACAACAATGTAGTTGCTATGGCACGATTTTATTTGCTCAGTTGTGTAGTAATGGTTTAAATCCATTTGTTTCGTCAGAGCTGCGATTGTTTGAGTTTTTACATGAGGAAAAAAGTCGTCATATTCCTACATTCTACATATGATATCGAGAGGGGTTGAATCATTTGTTATGGCTTCAATGTCACAGATGGCTCAAAAAGCCGTGGGAGGGGCTGGAGAAAATTGAATCATGAAAAAAGAAGAAATCATTTTCTAGGTGAAGCACTAAACGATATAAAGGTTCTACAGGATGTTATGAAGGATTTTCATTCTAAATACTTTGGTCAATTGCTTTTGAAAATTGTTGGAAGTGATACAATTCCCTTCTTTCTAATAACACATGATGGCTCACATTTACGATTAATGGATACTGTCAAGCAGTTTGAAACAGAGTATTTTCGTATAGAGGCTGTTGATATCGAACGTTGTCGGGGGACGGTCTCATTGCTGCGAGCCTATGATTATGAAGGAAAAGATACAAATTTAATAGCGGATGTTGTGAGGTTAGAAAAAACAGCCACTGAAAAATCCATTGAATTAAGTGGTATATCAGCTATCCAATTATTAAAACCTGACATGCTAAAAGGAAAATTTATCATTGAACCGAAATGGTAATGAAATTAAACCTACAAATCATGTGATATGTAGAGTATCTGTCTTTATGCTCATTGCATTGGCTGAATTAATTAGAGAGAGAATCATATGAAAGGAAGAGATAAATGACAATTATTGGAATGTTGCATCATCGACTAGACCCAACAACCGTTATTAAGTCATATGCATATGCAGCCGTTGCAAAAGCAGAAGGGGCTCAATTTTTTTATTTTACACCAAAAAGTGTAGATTTTAATAAACGGTCCATAAGAGCAAAGGTATATGAAAATGGTGAATGGCACGAGAGAATAATGCCTTTCCCAGATGTAATTTATAATGCAGGTAGTCCAGAAAAATTATCGGTTTCAAAGGAAATTATTGATAAACTAAAAGAAGAAATCCCATTTACAACACATTCTATAGGGAATAAATGGAACGTAATGAAGCGTCTTAAGGAAGCAAAGGAATTTGATAAGTATTTAATTCCAACAGAAATTGTAAAGAACGCTGAATTATTTCATAAGTTTGTTACTTACTATAAAAAAGTCGTATTTAAGCCGATAGACGGCCGCAAGGGAAAAGGAATTTATTTTATAACGAAAGCAGGTAATGCGAATTTTGAGGTAAGGAAGGATAGCGAAAATCGGGTATATACAAAGCACCAGCTAGATGAATTAATTAAAGGGCAACTTGCTACAGGAACCTTTATCATGCAGCCTTATATCCAATCTAAAACGAAGGCAGGTCAGGTTTATGATTTCCGTCTTCACGTGCAAAAAAATGGCGAGGGTAAATGGGTTATCACAACAGTCTATCCGAGAATAGCACCACCTGGTTCGATTATTCCGAATATTAACAATGGTGGATTTACGAATTATTTAGATCCTTTTTTGGAGCAGGAATTCAAGGAAGAGGCCTTTGATATTCGACGTATGCTAGAGCATTTCTCCTTAACATTAGCTAAACATCTAGATGAAATTCAGATGGTGCAATTTGGGGAGGTCATTGATGAAATTGGTATTGATGTGGGCTTAGATGAGCAACAAAAAATTTGGATGTATGAAGTAAACTGGCGACCAGGTTGTCCTCCCGCTTTTTATTTAGAACTAGATGTTGTTATTAATTCTATTCGATATGCGATATATCTTGCGAAAAATCAAAAACAAGTGAAAAAGGAAATTAGACAACCACAACCACAACCACAACCACAACCACAACCACAACCACAACCACAACCACAACCACAACCACAACCACAACCACAACC
>NZ_JBYTBB010000034.1:0-15617 GCF_058788755.1 Lysinibacillus sp. FW301-JW8 | reverse complement strand
AACCACAATCACAATCACAATCACAAGAGCAACAGAAGCCGATTATTGCTATAACAGGAAGTGCAGGGAAAACAACATCTAAAGCATTTCTAGGCTCTATATTATCGAAGAAATGGAATATTTTTGAGTCAAAAGATTATTGGAATACGACTGAGCATACAAAAAAACATGCAGAGGAAATTAATGCTTCTCATAAGGCGGTAGTGCTAGAATATGGAATGGCTTACCCAGGCATCATTACCAACCACTGTAGTATTATTCAACCGAATATTAGTATTATTACAAATATTGGATTAGCGCATGTTGGTAATTTTGATGGAGATATTAAGGGAGTGGCAAAGGCAAAATCTGAATTAATACACGGAATGGATCAAAGTGGGTTACTGATTTTGAATAAGGACGATGATAACTCTAAGTTTTTGGAAACCCAACAATTTAATGGGAAAATTATAACTGTTGGTATTCATCGTCTCGCAGACTATAAAGCCTATGATATTCAATATAAGGATGTTGGAATGACCTTTAAAATAAAGCTGCAGGGACAGGAAATGACAATGTATATTCCTATTTTAGGAGAACATCATGTTTATAATGCCCTGAATGCAATCGCAGTTGCGGATAGTTTAGGTTTTAGTCCAGCTGATATTCAAGCAGGGCTGAATTTCAAAAAACCGCCTAGACGACTAACGATTTATAATTGTCGTGATAACATCACTGTTATTGATGATACAGTCCATTCTCATCCTCAGGGTGTACGTGCGGCGATTGATGTTCTTACTAATATTGCAGAGAAACGGAAAATTGCTATCATTGGTCAAATGCGGGAATTAGGGGATTTGCGAGAAGAGGAGTATCGTAAGTTGGGTGAATATGTTTATGAGCAGGATATAGATCTTTTTATCACTTATGGTTTTAGAACAGAGGAGATGGGCGCTGCTGCGAAGGCAAAGGGAATGGACCCAGCGAAGGTTTATCATTTTCTTAATAAAGAAGAGTTGCATGCACTGTTAGAGAAAATAATCAAACCATATGATACCATTTTAGTTAAAGGTGCTAGTAAAACGAATATGTTTGAAACAGTTAAATTTTTAGATGAAAACTATAAGGCGTAAAAAAGCCCGAGTAATTGTCCAATGATAAAAGGACAATTACCCGGGATATTTTTACTATTTAACTGCACATTCTTATTACTAAATGGTGAGGGATAATGTACCCCCACAGTTTTTTACGCGACCTTTAAGATGAATTTTATTTCCTTGGCTGCATTTACAGCGTTGTTTTTAGCCTCAGCTAAGGTTGCGCCTTCTGCGATAACATATGCATAGCGATGACCCATGGATAGAGGAGGGGTTAGCAATGTTCCTCTTCTTGGTTTCACATAGACATCTACAACACCTGATGATTTAGATGCCCTAGTTCTACCAATAACTCTCTCTAAAATGCCTTTACTTTCAACAATGACATATTTCGTATAGACAGATTTTTTATGTCTTGGGTGAATATTT
Organism: Lysinibacillus sp. FW301-JW8; assembly: GCF_058788755.1. Taxonomy (NCBI): domain Bacteria; kingdom Bacillati; phylum Bacillota; class Bacilli; order Caryophanales; family Bacillaceae; genus Lysinibacillus; species Lysinibacillus sp. FW301-JW8. The sequence goes on along the minus strand of NZ_JBYTBB010000034.1, from coordinate 14,112 downwards.
GGAGGCTCCCCTAAGAATAGCTTTAGTGTTTCTTTGACTAAATTAAAGCCAAATGCTGCAAAAATCATATTATTCATAGCGCCACCGGAAATTCTCGGATTAATCTCAATAAGCTTCCAACCGTTTTTTGTTAAGCGAAGCTCTAAATGCAGCGCACCATTTTCAATGTCAAATGTTTTAACAATGGATTGAAGTACTTCTTCAAGACCCGCTTGTATTTCTGGAGGAGCATTTACAAGAACACCATAGCCTGTGATGATGAAACGTTTACCCTGAGTTATCTCTTGCTCAATAATACCGATTATATGAGGCTGTCGCTTATAGACAATTGCCTCTACTAAATATTGAGGACCATCAATATATTCTTCAATCATAATGGTTTCTCCTGAATTCTTATTTCGAAGATAACGGAGGTGATCGTTAAGTTGACTTGAATCTTTGGCTAATAAAACATCTTTTGAGCCAGTTGATTTTGGAGATTTGACAATGAGCGGGAATTCTAGGTCTGTCTCAACGGATTCATGTGGTTTGATAAGAAGGAACTTTGGCGAATAGGGTTGATTTTTTAAATAATTTCTAGTTTTTTCTTTATCCTCCATCATTTCAATGGCAGTCGAAGATGTATAGTTGTCACAGAATTCATCGCATAAGGTGGAGGCAATATGGACATAAGGGTCGACAAAGCTAACAATCGTTTTTATCTCTAATCCAGATTTTTTTAATTGATAAATTTCATCCTTCATGTCTTCTATATTTGACGTATCAATAAGAATCATTTTATGGATATCTGGATAGGCTCTTCTCTGCTGTAATTGCTTTTCATTGTTTGTAAAAAGTACAGTAAAATAACCCATTTCTTCTGCTGCTCTTGTGGCTTCACGACTGGACCCGGATTTGTTTGTACCGATAAATATAATCGTTTTCAGATATATCACTCCTTCTAGTGGTACTTAGATACTTAATCACATTTATATATATGCAAAGAAATAGTTTTCCTCTAGTTAAGTATCTTGACTACATCCAAGCAACTTTTATGACCTGACATATACTAGTATGGAAAGGAGGGAAATTGATATGAAGCCTCTTACGGTGAAGAACTTAACAGTGATAACTGCAGGCGATTTAGTGCAAGGGTCCGAGGAAACATTGATTCAGCACGGGGCTTATCGGCTTAAGCAAGTGAAAAAACCAAATACTGCTCTTTTTACAAATAAACGTATTGTCAATTGGAAAAGTCTTGAGCCACTTTATCCACTAGTGCTAGTTACAGATTGGTCGTACAGTCATAATGAGATTCCTAAGCAGATTATTACTATAAAAGTAGCAGATGCAGATGAAGCTTATTGGAAATTTGTAAACTTTTATCGAGATCAATTTAATATTCCGATAGTAGCAATTACAGGTACTTCTGGTAAGACCACAACAAAAGAGATGATTAAACATATACTTTCAGCAGAGAAAAAAGTATCTGCTACAACCTTAAGCAGTAATTCTAGAACAGCATCTTTACAGTATTTACTAAGCATTGATGAGGAAACAGAGGCGGCTGTTTTTGAGACTGCCGTTGGGGAACCAGGAGATGTAACAAAGGCAGGTAGATATTTTAAGCCGAAAATTGGTATTATCACAAATATTGGGGCACATCATTTAAATTATTGTAAAACGTTGGAGGGCTATATTCAGGCAAAGGGAGAAATGTTAGATATTGTTCATCCAAAAGGCACATTAATTATTAATGCTGAGGATAACAACACTAAAAAAATAGATTTTTCAAGATTTAAAGGCAATATTATTAAAATAGGAAAGGATAAATCTTGTGATTTTAGAGCCACCAATATTCGCTATCATAATCATGGAATGCTATTTACTATTATTCACAAAAACAAGAGCTTTGAGATTTTTGTACCGGGATATGGTGAGCATCAAGTATATAATGCATTAGAAGCAATTGCAGCTGTTTGTGAAATGGGTATGACAATTCCAATGGCAGCGAAACAACTGCAATCCTTTCGGCATCTGAATAAGCAGCTTCAGTTATTTGAGGGCATTAATCATTCCATGCTTTTAGATGACACTTGGAGTATAACAACGACTTCGTTGGAGGCAGCTTTAAAGGTTTTACAGGCGCTCGGTGAGGGCAAGCAAAAGATTGCGGTTATTGGAACAATTACCGATTTAGGTGCATGGGGATATATCATTCATGAGCAGGCAGGAGAATTGATTCATCAAATTGGTGTAGATGTCCTCATTACTGTCGGAGAGCATGCTCGAATTATGGCAGACCATGCCGTTGACTTAGGATTTAGTTCACCAGTTTATACATTTAAAAATAGTTTGCTTGCCTATAAACTATTACAAGATATCGTGGATGAAAATACGATTATTCTTATTAAGGGAGATATGTATAGTAAGCAGGTTTCTAATTTGGCGGCAGATCTAAAAAGAAAAAAAGAATTACCACCCGAATAGTTTGGCTATCAATTCTAGTTACGAAATTACTATATGTTAATGAATTTGTTTGTTTCGCTAGTTTAAGCGGTGTATTTCAAAGAAAGGGGGCAGAGTAAATTTGCAACATATACAAGTAAAAGATCTAAGGAAGGTACTGCAAGGGAATCTATTGTGTGGTTCTGACCAATGGGCTGTGAAACAGGCGATTTATTATAAACGGCATGATTTGACTCAAAGTCATACACTCATGTTTGTAAGCAGGGGAGATACTATCAATTGGCAGGAAATAGATCGCAAAGGCCCAGCACTAGTTATTTCAGATAAATCGTCAGCAGAATTAAAAAATGCATTAGCCAATACAACTGTTATCCAAGTGAAAAGCGTTGTGCAGGCATATTGGAAATTCATTGAATATTATCGAAATCTATTTCAAATACCAGTGGTTGCTTTGACAGGAACCTGTGGAAAAACAACAACAAAAGAAATGATTAAGCATATAGCTAGTAGAGAATGGAATGTTCAAGCATCTGTCAGCAGTAAAAATGAACCACGCCAATCCTTACCATATTTAACGGGGATCGATAAGTCAACTCAAGCAGCTATTTTTGAATTAGGTTTAGGGAATACAGGGAATATTAAGCATCAATGTATGATTTATCAGCCTACCATTGGCATTATTACAAATATTGGAGTCCATCATCTTGATGGATGTAAAAACCTTGAAGGCTATATAAAAGCAAAAGCGGAAATATTAGAGGGCATTTCAGAAGGTGGCACATTAATTATTAATGCAGATGATGAAAACACCAAAAAAATTCCCTTGCATACTTTCAAAGGAAAAATCCTTACCGTTGGTGTACACAAACAGGCAGACTATCAAGCCACTTCCATGCAATTTATGAGAAATGGCATGAAGTTTGTACTGCAGGTGTCAGATGCAAAGTATAATGTATTTGTCCCTGGCTATGGAGAACACCAAGTATACAATGCTTTAGCGGCAATAGCTGCGGCAAAGGAAATGGGATTATCCATTAATACAGCCATCGCTGGTTTAAGAACATTTAAACCAATGGCCAGACATCTAGAATTTTCAACGGGCATGGGAGAAAGTACAATAGTAGATGATACATGGACAAATAACCCCACTTCTGTTGAAGCAGCCTTAAAGGTATTAGATACAATAGGTAAAGGAAAGAAAGTTATTCTTATTTTAGGAGATATTAAACGATTGGGTATGTTCGAAGAAAAGTATCATCGAGAAATTGGCTCGTTGGTTGCAGAAAGAGATATTCATACGCTTATTACGATTGGCAGTCGAGCAGAGCATATCGCAAAGCAAGCGATAAAGGAAGGCACAAAGGCAAATGTTCATATATTTAAAGAAGTTGCAGGTGTTTTAGATGTACTAAAACCGCAGCTTGATTCTGACACGATTGTATTAATAAAGGGACCAATGTCTAGTCGATCAATGATAGAATTTGCCAATCAATTGAAAGAAAAATAGAAGCTAGAATACCACTATGTCAAAACGAAGCCTAAGCAATGAAATTTTAATGAAGCTGTAGCATCAAATATTTTCTGTGCGAAAGAGGAATAGCAATGAGGCTAACACGTTGTTACTATCGCTACATTTTCGCACAGATATCTTGCCACAGAATATCATTCATATTTACTCATATGACCAGTTAAGCCATAAATATTTTACTACTCACAATCTATTACAGTCATCCTATTAAGTATAAGTAGTCTTCTATCTAGCATAAATACTAGTCAATCATGCACATAATCTCATCAATTCAGCAATCCTATCCTCAAAACCAAAATTTCCTTATTCAAGGATTTGAAATTTATGGTATTTCAGAACGGAAATTCCCTTCAAATAATACCTCGACCATTAAATACTATGAAAAAGAAGTACCCTCATGGAGGAATACTTCTTTTTCTAATTTTATAGTATGCAATGTGTTGTTAAATTAAAAAACTTTAAACCTTGTTTCAAAATTAATATATTGATTGTCCATGATAAATAGCTGTTTGTTGTAATCTTTTTTCCGCCATAAATGGTGTGAGGAAGATTGCAAGCTTTCGTCATAGGTATAGCCAAATCGGTCTTTCTACTCAAATTGGATTTGTGTTAATTTGAAAAAACACGTTTTGCCGTAATATAATGTTTATCATAATAATCGACAAACATTACTCTAGTAATAATTCCATTTGAATTTGGAATCATAATACGATGATCTCCTGCATATATGCCTACCATTGAAGGTGTTTGAGATCCCGGAGTACTATTAAAGAATACTAAATCGCCCTTCTTTAAATTTGCACGTGAAACTGTAGATCCTAATTTCATTTGCTCTTTTAAGTTTGTTGTACCAAGTTTTACACCACTTTTACGATAAACATACTCGACAAAACCAGGGCCTGTAAAACGCAGGTTTTGTTCATTAATCGTTGAACTCATCGTCACTTTATTTTTATAGCTATAAGCGTTTTCGACAATTTTATCACCTTTTGTTGCTGGGTTAGCGGAAAGTAAAGTAGGTAATACTCTACGAGCTGTTACATAATTATCAGTATAATATGGCTTACTACTTAAATCAGAAATTACGATGTTCTGTTTAGAATCAGCCATATGAATGATTTTATTATTCCCAATATACATACCTACATGGTCAGGATCTGTGCCAGTTTTTTTACTTCTAAAGAATAATAAATCACCTTTTTGTAGTTGATTTTTAGCTACATATGTTCCTTGCTTCATCATATAATCTTCATTGTACGTTGCAAGATCAACACCATTTTTCTCGAAAATGTACATCAAAAATGAAGCGCAGGAAAATTTATATGGATATGTAGGCTTGTATACCGTATTGCTGTATGTTGCCTTTCCAATTAAACTTTTACCAGTTTGAATTAGTTGCTCTGCCTTTGCGGCAACAGCCTGTTGATTGTTGAAATTATTAATAGTTGCAGCTTCTACCTCTATTGGCTGAATAGCTGGCTGTACCATTCCTAATGTGGTAAAACCTATTGACAATGCTAATGTTGTGCTTAAAAATCGTTTACGTTTGTTCATGTTGTTAGTTACCTCCTAAAGTCAATGCTAGGATTAATCCTATTTTGGCTCGCCATTGGAATTAATCGTAGCATGAAAAAGTAAGGCTTCTTCGAGGTAAATGTTACCACGAGTTGCTGGAAATTGACCTAATTGCTTGATATAAAAGGCTTCATCGCCGGAATTTACAGTTTCATTACAAATGTTTCAATAGGATGTAATTGTTTTAATTTAGAATCGATTGACAGTACCATATAGAGAACAGTCAATTGCAAACTAGCGTTATGATTGTGGAATGATTTCCACGCGATTACCGAATAATACCAAAAAATATATGGATTGACAAGTGGATAGAACCTTAAATGTGAAGGATAGATCAGCCAAGATCACGGATAGAACTACAACATTAGAGGATAGAATCAAAAAAATCTGAAAATAATGCTACTTTTCAGAAAAATATATGTTATAGTAAGAGCATAATTGAATACTGTGTAAGAGTTGGTGCCAAATGAGAATTTGGCTTAAAAGGGAAGTCGGTGCAAATCCGACGCTGTCCCGCAACTGTAATTCGGAGCAAATCACAAATACCACTGGGAAACTGGGAAGGCTGTGAGGCGTGTTGATGAGAAGCCAGGAGACCTGCCAATGTCTAGTACACACCAAATACCTACGTGGAAATAGGCGGTGAAATGTGACCAATCGGCACTGTGCGACAATGAATCCTACGATTTTAAAATAAATCGTATTATTTCTGTATGTTTGATAAACAATGTCAGCCATTTTCCAATAACGGGAAATGGCTTTTTTTATTTTACGAATTAAGGAGAGAGTAACATGACGTATACAAGTACAGCAATTGGCTATCCATATATTGGAGAGGATCGAGAATGGAAAAAGGCATTAGAATTATTTTGGAAAAAGGAATTGACAGAGGAAGCGTTTCTGCAGCAGCTGAAGGATATACGATTAGCACGTATTGAAAAGCAACTTCAACTGGGGCTAGATGTTATAACAGTCGGAGATTTCACATTGTATGACAGAATGCTGGATACTGCTATCATGTTCGGATTGGTTCCCAAACGCTTTCAATGGCAAGGCGGAAAGGTCGATTTACAAACATACTACGGCATAGCTCGTGGCAATAAACAGGCAGTGGCTAGTGAAATGACAAAATGGTTTAATACGAACTATCACTACATTGTGCCAGAATATGAGGGACAACCTTTACAATTAACAGAGAATAAAATAGTTGCTGATTTTTTAGAGGCGAAGGAAGCGTTTGGTATAACAGCAAAGCCGACATTAATTGGTCCTTATACATTTTGTAAGCTGACAAAAGGCTATGACAAACTTTCTCAGGTAGCCTTCATTTTAGACTTAATACCACTTTATACGCAGGTGTTAAAGGAGTTAGTGGTTGCTGGAGCTAATTGGATTCAAATAGAAGAGCCAGCACTTATAACAACTTTAGATGACGCAGAGATCAAGCTTGTCCAAGAAATATATACACAGCTAGCTGCATCAGTACCGGAAGCGAAAATTATGCTACAAACATATTTTGAATCCTTGTCAGCATATGAATCATTGGTGACTCTTCCTGTACAAGGGATTGGCTTAGACTTTGTGCATGGCTATCACAAAAATATGGAGGCACTTCGTCAATACGGTTTCCCACAGGATAAAGTATTAGCCATTGGTATTATTAACGGTCGAGATATTTGGCGTGCAAATCTAGCAGAAGTGGGTGCCACTATAAAAGCAATTGAACAATTAAGTAAATCAAAAGACATTTGGATTCAGACTTCCTGTAACTTACAGCATGTGCCGATCACTACTGCTCTAGAAACCAAGCTTGATCCTGTCCTTCACAATGCACTTGCCTTTGCAGATGAAAAAATAGTGGAATTGGTTGAAGTGACTAGTTATATTCAAGACACAAATGGTGCAGCAAATCATAAGCTATCAGACAGCATGAAGGCTATTGAGGCATTAAAAAACCATCAAATTCGTCAAAATAAAGCGATTCAACAGGCAATTCAAGAGGTATCGACACAAGACTTTGAACGCCACAGTAATTTTAAAACAAGACAAACAATTCAACAGCAAGCATTACAATTACCACTATTTCCAACGACGACTATTGGAAGCTTTCCACAATCTGATGAAGTTAAACGTACACGTCAGGCGTGGCGTAAGAAGCAGCTTACAAATGATGAGTATAATACATTTGTTGAAAAGGAAACAAAGCGCTGGATTGCTATTCAAGAGGAATTAGATATAGATGTTCTTGTGCATGGTGAATTTGAGCGAACAGATATGGTCGAATATTTTGGCGAAAAACTAACGGGCTTTGCTTTTACAGAAAAGGCTTGGGTTGTTTCGTACGGTTCTCGTTGTGTGAAGCCACCTATTATTTATGGCGACGTAGCATGGGAACTACCAATGACTGTGACAGAAACAGCCTATGCACAGAATTTAACAAAGCGCTATGTTAAAGGAATGCTTACAGGTCCTGTAACAATTTTAAACTGGTCCTTTGTGCGTGATGATATTTCAAGAAAAGATGTAACCTATCAGATTGCCATGGCCCTTCGACAGGAAGTAGAGGCATTAGAAGCTGCAGGAATTTCCATTATTCAGGTTGACGAGCCGGCCTTACGAGAGGGACTGCCGCTTCGTAAAGAAAATTGGGGAGCGTATTTGGAATGGACAGTAAATGCCTTTAAACTTGCCACATCTAGTGTGAGGAATGAAACGCAAATTCATACTCATATGTGCTACTGTGAATTTAATGATTTTATCGAACCAATTAGTGCATTGGACGCGGATGTTATTTCAATTGAAACATCACGTAGCCACGGTGAGCTGATTTCTTCACTAAAAGTCAATCCGTATGAAAAAGGCATTGGTTTAGGTGTATATGATATTCATAGTCCTCGTGTACCAAGTGAGGAGGAAATGTTAAACATTATGCAGGATAGCCTACAAGTATTAAAGCACAATCAATTTTGGGTGAATCCTGACTGTGGTTTAAAAACAAGAAAGGAACCAGAAACGGTAGCAGCATTAGCTCATATGGTTGCAGCGGCAAAAAACCTTCGTCAACAGGTGCAACAATCTGCATTGTAATCAAAAACATGACTTCCTAGAGAGGTCATGTTTTTTCTTTTAGGTCATTTATTGGCTTTCATTAAGCGTAACTGCATGAATGCCCTCAATAAAGGTATTTAGTAAGATTGAAAAGCTTTTATTAATATCAAGAGGCATCCCGAATCCCCCTAACTGTTCGATGGAGGTGAATCCATGGAGAATACTTCGTAATCCTCTGACCATATGAATCGCCATTTCTTCTTGCAAATTATAGGCATCTAGCACTTGAAGTACAAGTTGCACGACAGATTCTTGAACCTGCTGCAATTCTTGATCGTTAGCATCTGGAAAGCGTGTGCTAGCATCATATAGTCCGGGATGCTCTCGAACAAATTGAATATATGCTTGACTAATTGCTCGAATAGCATCATCACCTGAACGTCCCACTGCAGCTTGAAGCATATACCCATGAAGGTTTTTAACACCTTGAATGGCTAACTTCTGCTTCAATTCATGTAATCCATCAAGATGGTTATACAAGGAAGGCGGTCGCACGCCCAATTTTTCTGCTAATAGTCCGATTGAAAGTTGGTCTAAGCCTTGTTCATCCACTATCTCCGTTGCTTTTTTTAAAATAATAGGTAAATCTAACTTCATACGACGGGACATTTTATTTTCATCTCCTATTTTGTTTATGAAAATTTTTTTCTGCTTCTGTTATCGCTATTTTCAAAAGCTCCTGTGGTTGCATCAACATCTTTCCATGCCCCACAGCAAGTAAGCTTGGATTTAATTCGCTTAATTTTTTTACGCTTTCAAGAGCTGTGCTTTTATCCCATGTAGCTAGAGCAGGAAACGGAAATAACGGATACATCATGCCTGATACGACTAGCTTTCCTCTAGATGTAAGGGCATCCCCAGCAATTAAACTACTATTACGTGTGTCGAAAAGTGTGATGGAGCCAGGGGTATGACCTGGTGTTGCAATCACTTCTAATGAACCAACACGATCACCTTCTTCAAGCAATAAATCCGGTTTGGTTTTAATATTTTTGGGAAGGCCTCCTCGGATAGGTGTGTTTTTTTCATTTGGTAGCAAGGTACTATTCCCTTCCAACAATAGGGCATCTCTTGAAGAAATGCATACCTGACTAGCAGGTAATAATTCTTTTAACGTGTCTAGTGCTCCTATATGATCACTATGTGCATGGGTAATGATAATTCTTGTAATCGGTTTTCCGATTTTTTTAGCTGCATTGATTATACTTTTTGCACTATAAGGTAGTGCTGCATCTATAAGTGTAAGCTCGCTTTCTTCTTCTACAAAATAACAATTAACAGGAAATATTCTTGGCATAAATGACAATTGGAATATTGCACCAATTTTTGAAACTTGCATGTCTAAACTATACCTCCTCTATAAACTAATCGTATTTTTATTTTAACTAATCGAATTAGTTTTTGCAATAACCCATTCTTAAATCAGAGAAATTAAGGAACAAAACTTACTCCTGCTTATTTTTGTAGACCAGCTTTTATCTATTACAGCCAAAAAAACTATATGCATAATGCCTATTTGATTGTCTATTATAAACGTAGATATATTAATGATCTAACTTTCGTTTTAAATTAGAAGGTTACAGGAGCAAGTAACGCCATTTTACTTAATAACTAAAACACACAGGATTTAGCTAAGAGTAGTTTGAATAGAGCCAGTATCTAATGTAGTAAGAGGGAGCTTCGGTACAGAATTGCGATTAGATTTTAAAATAAAACAATAAAATCAAAAATATAAAAAGGAAAGTAGAGAGAAACGAATGTTAATAGGGAGATACTAGCATTTATGCTCAATCATACGTTAAGTTATTTTTTATTTGATTTGGCAATTTAAATTCTACTGTGCGGGATAGGGGATTTATTTTTGCTGGAAACGAAAACTTTCTGAAAGTCTATAATAATATGGAGAATTGGAATGCTGTTTATGAAGGGCTAGATAGTAAATTTATTGTTTTCATAATTTCAATCCAAAAAAGTAGCTGGAGAAAAACAATTTGTTTTCTCCAGCTACTCTTTTTGTTAAGCTGCTTTCTTGTTGTTTTTCTTTTTATCTTTTTTGTTAGCAGCTTTCTTTTCTACTTTTTTCTCAGCTTTTTTCTTTGCTAACTTTTTCTCAAGTTTCTTTTTGTCAGCTTTTTTCTTTGTTTTTTTCTCAGCTACAGCCTCTTCATTTTTGTTTTTCTTAATTTTTTTTGCCATGTTTAATGCACTCCTCTTATTTGTATTGACTCCTTGTAAAAGGATGTCTATATACATAGGTTATATTAAACATAAATGGAATGCAAATATATTTAATGTAAAATACTTACAATCAACTGTTTTTATGCATAGTTTATGAGATTTTTAATGGAAAACGTCCAAAATAGTAAAATTTCGGAAGCTTTTTTCCTGGATGCAATCACATGCAAGCTAGTCGCCAAGACGTGATTGATAAAAGTTTAAATTGAAATAGATTACGAGTAAGGCAATGAAGTAGCCCTACACATTAGGTAACATGAAGCTTCTTTGATTAATTTAATAAAAAATCGTTCATTCTTCATCTCCAAAAAGATTCAAATTATACTTTTCTGAAAGAGATTTAATATGATCCCATGATTTATCTAGTTCACGTAAAGAATTTTCATACTCTTCTTTAGCATTTTGTATAGGAACTTGATTAATTGTATCGACTAAATTGGTAGTTGGAGTGTAATGATAGAGTTTTTTTGTTTTAAAATCATCTATCGCATCATAGACTTCTTTTTCTTCTGGCGAGCTTGTTTTAGGATTGAAGTCTATTTTAATATCTGAATAATTTGTTACATCTTCATAGAATACTAGCTGTTGTGCAAGAGTTTCTTTTATTTCATCACTAGAATTTAGAAACGAGTGAGATTGTGATTCATGTAAATTAATCAAACTGATAATATTATTTTCTTCTATGTTTTTATATTCCCATTCCACTTGAATATAATCTTTTAAATCAGCAATAAATTGATCATCGAAACCTGTATCATTTTCTTTACTACAAGCAGATAAAACTAAGATAATGAGTAAACTTATTAATAGTAGTATTCCGATTTTATTACATTTCATATGTATTCCTCCCAAAACATATATTACCTCATATGGTAACATAGTCTTAAGATCAAAAAAAGTTTGTTATATTATATAACAAGTTACAATGATTACAATTATTCTATCTGGATTGTGACTGTGCACACAAATCTTTATGGTATAATAATAAAAACGGAATAATAAGATAGAGGTACAAATTGGATTTTTCGATTTGTTTAAAAGGGAAGTTCGGTGGGAATCCGACGCTGTCCCGCAACTGTAATTCGGAGCAAATCACAAATGCCACTGGGAAACTGGGAAGGCTGTGAGGCGTGTTGATGAGAAGCCAGGAGACCTGCCTTTATCTAGTACAACCAAAAAACCTACGAGGATAGGGGGTGTTGAGTGTGACTAGAGAAATTCTCCTGCATGCTCATAGTACGATGATTGCTAAACAGGTAGCTTCTATGTCTAATAGAAAGCTTTTTTCACCATGGCAATCACTGTATTATGTCGTGTATTTGTCATAGTAGACATCTTTCTGATGAGGGAAAGATGTTTTTTTATGTAAAAAATTAAAGGAGTGGTCTACATGAATCCACAAGTCGTTGAATACTATGAAAGCTTATTAAAATTTGAAATTATGCAAGAGCCTTATGCTGCAAAACCACTAAAGGAGCTTGTTGAACAATATCTTGGACATGATGGCGCACATGAGCAGTCTATTTTAGCTGCATATGCCAATGTTTTGAAAGAATTAGTAGGATAGTATTTTTTCTTTGGCTACCTCGCAGCTGTTTGAGGTAGCCATTTTATTGACTTAAATAATAATAATACCAATTGGAATACATTTGTTTGTCATAAAACTGCCTTTAGTACTTCACTCATATTTCACTTTTTATTTATATAATTAATCTGCTATAAATAGAGAAATAGGAGATTAATTATGAAAAATTTACTTTATACAAGATTTTGGCGGCTGCATTTTTTCGCAGCACTTTTTATTACGCCATTACTTCTATCACTAACATTGAGTGGAATTGGTTATTTATTTTTTACAGATGTTGAGAATCAATTATATGATGATTATTTCTTTGGCAATAGTCATAAAGAAGAGGTCTTAACAATTGATGAAGCTGTGGAAAAGGCTGAAGCGGCGTTTGCAGGATACTCCACTACTAAAGTGATTATGTTAGAGGAACCTTATAATACTCGTTTAACATTATCAAATGGGAAAGAAGAGAAATACGTATTTTTAGATGACAATCATCAAATGGTTGGCAGTCAGGATGCCAATTATACATTTTCTAATATTATGAGAAATACGCATAGTTCCTTATTTATTGGTGGTACATTTGTCAATTATTTAGTAGAATTAGCAGCTTGCTGGACAATCTTTTTATTACTGTCAGGACTTTATATGACCTTTAAAGGAAATTTATTGAAAAGGCACAAGTCTGAAAATAAACGACAAAAAAGTAAGAGATACCATGCGCTTGTTGGGACAATCATTACCATTCCAATGGTGATGTTCATTTCTACAGGACTATTATGGTCTGCCTTTCAAGGCTCGATGCTAGCAGATATAGCATCAGAAAGTCCAAATTTTGGTTACCCATTATTACAGCAAAAGCCGCCAACATCTGATGTGTCTGAAATTCCATGGGCAACACGTCAATTAGAAGCACCAGCATCCAAGGGTGAACATGCTCAGCATCATGGTGGTGGCGCTGTCCGTTATACAAACGACAGCCAAATTTCGATTGCTAATCTTGAAAAAGGAATCACTTCCATGAATATCGCTAAACCTTTTTCGATTATTTATCCGTCAAACGGTGAAGGCGTGTTTACAGTGGCGAAGGCTAGTAACTCTGGAGTAACAGGTCTCGATGTCAAGCCTACAGAAGAAGCAACTATGTATTTTGATCAGTATAGCGGAACGTTTATTGACCAAGTTAACTATGAGGATTATGGTATGTTGGCCAAGTTCTTTACATGGGGAATCCCTTTACATGAAGGTCACTTGTTTGGCTGGCCAAATAAGCTATTAAACCTAGTTGTTTGTCTAGCCTTTTTAGCAGTGATTGCGTGGGGAATTCGCACTTGGATTTTACGGAAGAAAAAAGGTGAGCTATCTGCGCCACTACAAATTTCTCATAAAATTTCAATGCCTTTCGTTATTTTCCTCATACTTTTAGGAATTTTGATGCCATTGTTTGGTGCCTCTTTGATTGCAGTGGTTTTGATTGAATTCATCATCTTAGGCTGGCAAACAAAGAAGAAATTAAGAGAAGAAGTTAAATAAAGTTAATATCGATACGGCACAGTAGAGAAAGTGCCGTATTTTCATAGTGTTGAAAAACTAAATGGTCAAGGGACTCTTTGTGAACACTACTAAGTCAAATGAAGGTGATTTCCGT
>NZ_JBYTBB010000033.1:0-56450 GCF_058788755.1 Lysinibacillus sp. FW301-JW8 | reverse complement strand
AAAGCGAAGCGTCAGCGGCAAAGCGAGTAGCCTGGAACGGAAATCACCTTCATTTGACTTAGTAGTGTTCACAAAGAATCCCTTGACCATTTAGTTTTTTTGTTGAAGGAAAGAAGAAGCATTTTTTATCGAGGAAGCCATGTTGATGATTTTTGGATTACATCTGATTTATCAGTATTCTGTACTGCCTCTTGGATAATATTTAGCTCAGTAGCTGAAAGATCACCCGTTATCTGTAATTGTTGTAAATCAATTTCACCTTTATTAGAATTTGAAAGTAATGTATGAACCATATTCATTATCATAGTATTCCCTTCCTTTCAATTTGTTTACAGTTATAATAATATAAAGGGAGTGTGTATTAACCGCAAATCTATTTGTAATAACCGCAAATTTTTTATTTGGGGAGAGTTATATGAAGAGTAATAAAAGAAAAATTCTATTTTTACAATTAATATTTTTATTAGCCCACTTCTTTTTAATATTCACTATGTTGAAACCATATATAGGTATAGATGTACAGTATAATAAAAATGGCCAAATCATCATATCCAATATCTATGATAACGATGGCTGGGCTCGCTATTCAAATTTCGCTATCGGTGATACTATCTTAGAGGTAGATGAGATCAATATGACTACGATCAATAATCATCTCAAACATAATAATTGCTTTGTTCATGGTTCCTCTATAAAAATTATAAGAAACAATGAAATACAGTACATACAAGCACCACCTGATTCTGTTAAAGACACCTTTCAGGAAATTATCATTCCTAGCATATTTTCCTTAACAGTATTCATTCTGACTCTTTTTATCTATCAACAAAATAGTAAAGTTGCTTTTTATTTAACTGGATTTTTATTATCAGTGTCTCTTAGTTTTTTTGCCTCGACAGAATCTGGAAGAGGAGATTTTGTTTCCAGTATTATTATTAGTGTATTTTTTCCCTTAGGCTCTCTTTTTCTGACACATTTCATTCGAGTGCTGTTGTTAGAAAAGGGTATTAAAATCAAAGGGCATATTTTTTATAAAATAAATGGGTTTATCTGTTTGGCTATTATTATTTCAAAATTATTAACTCTTTTCTTCATTAATAATTTAGATGCTTTCAACACCATTCTTGTTATAAGCTACTTCTGTTTCAATATTTGTTTTTCAATTTTGCTACTAATTTATTTTTATTTAACAACTAAAGGTTCTCATCATGAGGTATTTTTAAAATGGTTAATATTAATTCATGTTTGTGCATTTGTACCTTTTATTTTTTTACATGCAGTTCCATTTATCTTTAGACTACCTTATATACAAGATGATCTTGCAGCTTTTACGTTATTTATTATTCCTATTGGTTACACTTATATTGTGTTGACTAATCGCTTAATAGATATTAATTTTATATTAAAACAAATTCCATATTATGTATTTTTGACTTTTATCCCCACTCTTATCTTGACAATTTTCATTATCAGTGAAAGATTCTACTCTAGAAATATTATTTTATATTTTATAATTTTATTTCTAGCTATTCTTACCATCAATATTGTGACATTATTTCTAAAAGAAAAATTAGATTTTCAATTAAAAGATAGTTTACTTTATCATCAGTCCTTTTTTTCTAAAAATTTAAATGAATTTTCACAAAAACTAGCTTCTGTTATGAAAGAAGATGATTTAGAAGATTTATTACTGCATCAAATCAAAGAGACATTAGATCCTCAAATTCTACTATTGATAAGAATAAATTATGAAACCACCGAGTACCAATGCTTTGATTTCACCCAAAATAATACAGAAAGCATACTTGCAGATTCTATTAAACTTAAGCTCAAAAACAATCATACAGATATATTAATTGACCATCCTAATTATCTTGGCATTCAGCTTTATGAACATCATCACATAGGTACGTATATTTGGATTAGCAAAAAAAGAAATAATACTACGTTCAATTTGCATGAAAAAATGTGGTTAATAAATATTGTTAAATACGTAAGATTAGTCTATGAAAATTTAAATATAGTAAAAAATATTATTGCAACTATCGAAAATAGAGACACAACTAATCATCAATCATCAAACACCCTTACTCGATTTTTATTGCAATTAAGTGAACAGGAACGTAAACGATTGGCTTCAGATTTACATGATTCTGCTTTACAAGATCAAACAATTTGGTATCAGAAATTAAATCTTCTTATACAAAATTCAAACACTTTACAGAAGGAAGACTTAGAAACATTAAATAAAATCAAGAACGGTTTATTGGATGTTATTAAACAAATTAGAGACACCTGTAGTGAGTTACGTCCCAACTTTTTGCTAAATACTAATTTTACTGCATCTTTAGAGGATCTTTGTAAAAAGAAACAAGCGAAAGCTAGTTTTAGTCTACGGTATGAATTTCTACTTTCTAATTACGCGAACAATCATAATTTAACAATTTCTATCTACCGTGTACTTCAAGAACTGCTGACCAATGCTGAAAAGCATTCTGATGCCACATTAGTATCCATAGAAATGTGGGAGGATGATCATTATATTTACTTAGATTATAAGGATGATGGTGTAGGGATGGACAATATAAGTGAGCAGTATAATGAGGATCATATTGGATTAATAGGTATAAAAGAACGTATTCATATTTTAGATGGAGAAATTGAATTTATTACAGAACTTACTCAAGGATTACAAATTTTAATAACAATTCCGAGGTGAGAACATTGATTCAGCTATTAATTGTAGACGACCATCCAATGGTTGGTCTCGGTACTAAAAATATACTAGAGGAAGTAACTGATTATCATATCACTTATCTATCAAATTGGCAGCAGGTCATACAAGACATAAAGAAAAAATCATTTGATCTTTATTTATTGGATATTAATATGCCTAACTGCTCTGGCATCGAATTATCAAAAAAAATCTTACTTACTCATTCGGATGCTAAAATCATACTTTATACAGGATTTGATTATTCCTGTCAGTTGAACACTCTAATCGAGTTGGGAATTTGCGGTATTATAAGCAAATCTGCATCCTATCAGGAATTAGTGATAAATATACAAGCTGTACTAAATGGTTATGTAATGATTCCAAGGGAAATGTTAATACGTTCGTTACCATCTAACATATCCCAAGGTTTATTAGTCGCTAAGCACCAACAAGAATTTTCACAAAAGGAGATGGAAATTTTAGAGAGTTTAGCCAAAGGAGCCAGCAATAAAGAAATTGCAGATGAACTTTTTATGAGCATTCGTGCCGTTGAATACAATTTAACTAAAATATATAAAAGGTTATGTGTAAATTCTCGTTCTGAGGCAGTTGCAAAAATTTTAAATAATAGTCGTGCTCAATTTTAATAATGACTTTTAGTTTCAAGAGATGGAGGGATTATATTGAAGGCATATCAGGACATGAATTTACAGGAAGAATTAATCACATTAGCAAATCAAATAATTGAAAAGTCATTTTCCGATGTCTATTTGCAACAGCTTGCTCAAAGCTATGTAAATTTTAAATTTCAACAAAGTTTAAATTTTGCCCTATTAACTGAACTTCATTATTCCATCTTTAGAGAGCAACAGAATTTAGAAGAAAAAAGAGAATTACAAGTCATTGTAGAATTCATCATATTAGCAGCAGATATATTAGATGATATACAGGACGAGGATGTATTGATTTATCCTTGGTCAAACGTTAATTTGGGGGAAAATTTAAATATTATTATCGGGTTTTTACTAACCTCCCTCCATAAAGTTACACTATTAAATTGTAGTGATGAAGCTAAAAATTTTATCAGTCAACAAATTCAACTATTACTACTCAAGTCAATCAATGGACAACAAAAGGATATGCATAACCGTATTTCTAATGAATCTGAATATTTGGAAATGGTTAGCCTAAAATCTGGCTCTCTTATGCAACTTGCTTGTATTTTAGGAGCTGGGAATGTTCTATCAGAAACATTGCAAACGATTAAAACATATGCAAATTATTTAGGCATAGTAGCTCAAATTCGTAACGATGTACATGATGTTTTAACAGATTATACTATAAATGATTTACATATTAAAAAGGTCACTTTACCTATTCTCTACTATTTGTACATAGAGGATAGTAATTTTCAACCGATTAAAAATTACTATCACAGCAAAACCCAATATATGCATTTAACAGAATCTGAAAAAGCAAATTTAATGGACATCATTCGTAATGGTGGAGCTATTCCATACTGTCATATTCTAGAAAAAATATACTACCACAAATTTCAAGCTTGTATTAATGATATGACTCTCACTAGTGTAGCTCGTGAGCAGCTATTAAATATAGATATTTAAAACATGAAAAGGATAAACTCGCTTCGAATTGAAAGCGAGTTTATCCTTTTCACTGATCCCTCAACATATCTAACTTTTTATTTATTTTCTTTCTTTTTTTATTAAACAACATCTCTTTCAGCTTACTATCCGTATTATTATATTTCTTAAATAAATCATCTGGATTATCAAATATTCCTAAATCATCTGTTATAGAAAAGCTTTGGACATATACACTTTCACCAGTCCAGCAGAGATTTATATTATCTTTATCCTTAACTGAAATTCCATAACCGATAAATCCTTCATTAAAGCTACATAGTCGATTTTTCACTTGCTTTAAATAGGAATCATCTATAATCACCCCTTCTAGCACAATCCAGTCATCATGTAATTGAACCTCCGTCCACGCGTGAACAATTTTACTTGGTGCTAATAGATAAGTGATGCCAGTCAAAGCTCCCTTTTGCATTTTTTTATCTATCAGGAATCCATGTATTCTACAAGGAATTCCAACTGCCCTAAGGAAAGCCATTAAAAGTGTACTTTTTGTATTACATTGCCCATATCCATCACGTAATACTTCAGAAGCGGGAATATCATCTGTCCGATTATAGCCAAACTTAATTTCGTTTCTTACAAAATCATAAATTTCTTTAATTCGATCCTCATAGGCTAAGTCACTCCATCCTCTTTGTTTAACTAGTTGCTGGAGAGCTTCGTCTTGAAAATTTAGCATGGCTGTCGGTTCCAAATATTTCATCATCAGTATTCACCCTTTTCTCCTTCTCTTAATTACCTTATATTACTATTATATCTATAATTATCTATTTCTACTAGAGTGTCGTATGACTATTGTCTATTGTTCTTTAATCATTGCAAAGTATGTATTAAATTGAGTAGTAATTAAGAGAAGATATACATTTGAATCGGTAGGGATTTTTTACCCTACCGATTACTAGTTCATAATTTACCCTTCAACATGCTTCTTTCTTAAAAAAATCAAGGATAAACTAAAAAGGCATGTTAACAATAATCCACACCAAAATGCTTTTGTCATTGCCTCAACAATATATCCTTGCGCATCATTTCGGATATTGCTCTGAATAGCTTTAACTTCCTTTTCTATATTTTCAATTTCAGCATTTACCATAGCAGTTATTTTCTTTTCTATATCTGGTGAAGCATTGACCTCCACAGTTTTAGGCATTTGTTTTAATGCTTCCTCCATTTTCATCGCAACAAATTGATCAGACATTTCCTTGGAGACCTTAAAATCCTCTACCTTCTGCTCTCCTTCAAAAAAGCTATCTTTTTTTCCCTTTAAATTATCAATAGCTATCGTCTTGACAGCATCAGGTACTTCACTATTTTCAAAGCGTGTCACACCATCATCCACTATATCGTTTGCATATTGATTTAAAAAACTTAGAGTAATAGAAACAAATAAAGATACACCAATGGCACCTCCAAGATTTCGTGCTGTCGCAAATATACCTGACCCCAAAGAGACATGCTTTTCTGAAACAGAAACCGTGCACACCGTTACACTTGTAACCATTATGATACCTAATCCAGTTCCTAATAAGGACATCATCGTAATAAGCATTGGAAATTCAGTATCCGGTGTTAATTTTAAGAGGAAAATAAAACCTGAAACAGTAAAAACATATCCAAAAAGCATTGGAACTTGATAGCCAATTTTGTCAATTATTCTTCCTACAATCGGTGCTACGATTAACATTACTGCTGATAAAGGTGTAATAAGAAATGATGCATAAAGAGTCGTAAAATCCTTTACCTGTGTCAGATAAACAGGTAACAAAATTAAAGTACCCATTAACAAAATGCCACCTAAAAAATTCGAGAGAATGCCACCTAAATAATGTTTATTGTTAAATATTGAAAAATCCACTAATGGCACCTTAGCCCGTTTTTCTATAAAAATAAATAATAGAGTGGCTATGATACTAATTGAAAAATAAATATATATGGTCGTTGAAGTCCATCCTAATTTTTCACCCTGTAATATCGCATAAGTTAAAAAATAGAGCGCAATGCTAACAACTAGCATACCTAGAACATCTAATTTAAATGGGGATTTGATATCTTTAAATCCTTTAAAAGCTAGTAGGATGAATGGAAAGGCTACTATAATAATTGGAACATTGATATAAAAGATCCAACGCCAATTAATAAAATCTGTCACTACACCACCAAGACTAGGACCAATAGCTACAGCTAGTGCACCAACGGCTCCCCATATCCCCATGGCAAGCCCCATTTTTTCTGCTGGTACAGCCGTCCTCACTAGCATCATACTAGTTGGAATAATCATTGCCCCACCAATTCCTTGTAAAACTCTAGCTGCAATTAAAACTTCTACTGTAGGGGCCATTCCACATAATAATGAGCTTACAGCAAATACGATAACGCCAATTAGAAAAATTTTTCTCCTGCCAAAAAAATCTGCAATTTTTCCTAAAGTAATTAGTAAAATAGCGAGCGTTAGCACAAACGAATTGATAATCCAAGAAGCTACACTTAAATTTATTTCATAATCATTCATAATATTTGGGAGTGAAATATTAACTACGGTACTGTCTAAAAAAACTAAAAATAAACCAAGGCTTACCGCTAATACCTGCTTCATACCCCCGTATATAGGCTCATTTTGATTTGTCATTGTCAACCCTCTTTCATCTGTTCCATCAATTTATAATTGAGTCGGGACATCCAATACAATTTTCCCAATCAATTCCTTTAGAACATCTGGCGTTGGCCCCATGACTGTTCCTGCCATACTATCACGAATATACCTCTCAATCGGTGTATTAGCGGAATAGGCATGCCCTCCACAAACTTTTAAGCCTAATTCTGCCACCTGTAATACTGTTTGACAGGCCATTACCTTAACCTCTAGTGTACTGACCATATCAACTTCCTTTTTCTCCATCCGTTGAACAAATACATTTAACGCTGTCTCTGCCTGATCGCATAGTACTTTTATTTCTCCGATCATTTGCTGAATACTTTGAAAATCAGAAAGATTTGTATTGATATGTGTATAAAATCGTTTCTTCACATAATTTACTGATTCATTATATATTGCCTTTGCGATACCAATATTGACTGCTGAAATTCCAATTTGCCCCATTGGAAGCAGAGCCTCTCGAGTAATTTTAAAACCCTCGCCTTCTTCCCCAATAAGCATCTGTTTATTTAAATAGGTATCTATATTTAATGGTGCACTTTGGTTCCCTCTTAATCCCATGCCTTCCCATTTTCCACCAACTTCAATGCCATTATATTCGCTAGCTACAGCAAAAAAATTACTTTGCATTGAGTTCTTTGCAAATGTTGCTTTTGAGTTAATGACATACACATCTGCCTCTCCTGCACTGGTCACCATAATTTTATTGGTCTTTAATCGAAGCCCTTTGTCAGTTTCATTTACCTGACTAACTGGTAAGAAAAAATAACAGCCAGATCCAGCTTCACTGAGTGCAATTGTAGTAAGACATTGACCTTTACCAATATTACTTAAAATATTTTTTATATAGTTATTTTCTCTTCCATACAATAAAATAGAAACCGCTGACATATGTTGCACATAGACAAGTGCTGTAGAAGCACAAGCTTGAGCCAGCCTAATAACCGTTTCTTTATAGAGGGATAAAGGTGCCTCCAATCCTCCCAACTGCTGAGGTATGATTAATCCTAAAAAACCACTTTGTCCAAGCTCGGTAATATTTTCTCTTGGAAACTCTCGTTCTCTATCAATTCGTGCAGCATTAGGAGCAACAAAATCAACGATAATATCATCCAATTTCGTCAAAAGATCTTGCGTAAAATTTTTTTCTTGTATAGTACTCAATTTATTGCCTCCTCTTTTAATAGTATTGGTGAAAATCTCGCATCATCACATAATGAATCCACTTCAAATGGTATGCTTTCATTTAGTTTCTTCATATCCTGAACAACCATATTTCCATAAATAATAAGATTCCCCATCTTCTCTCGACCATCTCTTGAAATTTTAATGGTTGTATCCTCAAATCGATTCCATCGTTCTCTTGGCTCAATTGTGATACCTCTATCACATAAATGCTGACATTTTCCAATTTGCTCTGCATGAAGTCGAAGTGTATGACAGGATCTAGAGGTAGATACTAATGGGTAATTTAAAAAAGCATTTACTTTAATTCCTTCATCTCTAAGCAATTGCACAGAATTTTTTAGATAAATATTTACATCTACATCTATTTCCGTTACACCATTTTCTTTCATAAAGCTAATCATAGGTGGATTAGCAATATTTAATTGTAAAAATTGTTCCTTCGTCGCTTGATCCTCATATTGCAAAATATCTTCATACCATGGGCAGTTTCCATAGCTAAAAATTAGTTGCCTTCCTAAGGATAAAGAGATATTTGGGGGTAATGGCTGTTTAGCTAAATAACGCATTGTCCCCCAATCATTCACAATTAAATTTAGCTCATAATGAAAAAAACGTGTCATCTCAGCAATAAACTTTTTCATCGATGCTTCAAATAAAATAGGAATTTCAATTTTCACTTTTTTATTGCGTTCCAATAAAAATTGTATATGCTGATTCTCAAGACCAACCATTTTATAGTGGCAGCCTGAATGCCCTAAAGAAACAACTTGATATTGATCGAATACTTCATCTGCTAATGTATATAAATAATCATGATGAATTCTAAGCTCTTTTACTGGTGTTTTCAATTATGCATCACCTAAATGTATGTTTTTGTAATTGCAGTTGGTTTATAAGTACATCGACATTTTTCACAGAAGCGGGGCACCCATTTCATAATCCACATAAGCTGCTCCTGCTCTGTTATTTTCATTTTTTGATCTATTGATAAGCCCGAAAGTCCCATTTCTCGCCATTCATTAAACATATTCACAACCATCGCTAATGTCACTGGATTAGGGGCTTCCCTTCCAAGAAATTTTATGGCTGTAACACCAGCAGAAACCAGATCTTCTAGATTACATAAACTACAATCAGTTGCACTATCTAAAAAATGATGCTGGTTACTGTATGTGTTTTGTGAAGATAAAACTCGATATAAAGTTCTGATCCCTTCTCCAATTTCAAGATTATTTGGGCTTTCCCATAAACGACAGCTCCCAGCCATACTACCAGTGCCAAAGTTCCCAGTAATCATAAGTTCCATCTCTAAATCTCGAAGTTCATGAATCTCTTCTAATGTCATTGATTGGGACAATGTTATCCTTTTGACACCTAAATCCTTTAATAGCTCGGCTCCGTATTTATTTACTGGTGCTAATTGTGAGCCTGAAATTATTTGAATGTCCTTTTCCAAATGATTAAGCAGATGGCACGATTGTATTGAGGATATTGTAATAGCATCTACACCTTTTTCAAGTGCTCTGTAAACATGCTTTTGATAATCTTTTTCAATGCTAGTAGGGACGTATGAGGTATTGGCCATGAATATGACTTTAAGATTGTTCGCTTTTGCTAAAGCTATTATGCCATCTATTTCCTCCCAATCTGAAAAGTGGGCAGGATAATCTGCAACTGTTTGAAATTTATTATCAAATGATAGTTGTTGAAAAAGCGGAGTTGAAACGCCAAAATATATTTCATTTGCACCAGCCTCTATCATTTCTTCCATCATAAATTTTGATCGTACAGGTGCCACAATTTTTAAATTCTCCATCTTATTGACTCCTTTCTATCCAACTGGGAGCATACTTCGTAGACGGTTAACAGATGCTTTTAGACTTTCAATAAAAAAATCAATATCCTTGTAGTCCGTATAATAACCAAAGCTAATACGAATAGACGATTTTATTCTATCTTCAGTTAGACCGAGTGCTAATAATACATGAGATAAATTAGCTTTATCGGCACTACAGGCAGAACCAATAGATACTGCAATACCATAAGCTTGGCATAATAGAACAGCCAATGCTTCTGCTCGTATATTCAGAAAAGATATATTAATAGTATTTGGTAATAAATTCTCACCTAACACAGGACCATTAATTTCATAGTATTCAATCGAATTCTCTAATTTATCTAGTAAATAAGATCTTAATGCGATTATGTTATTAGCATTTTGCTTTAGCTCTCTTTTTGCTATTTCGCAAGCTTTACCAAAACCAATAATAGCTAAGAGATTTTCTGTACCACCACGAAGACCTTTTTCTTGCCCACCGCCGTGAAGAAGCTGTTCTAATTTGCGATCACCGTTTTTCAAGTACAATGCACCTGTACCCTTAGGACCATATATTTTATGGGCGGCCATCGATAATGCGTCCACTCCTAAGTCCTGAACATCTATCTGGATTTTTCCTATCACCTGTACAGCATCAACATGAAAGATAATATTACTATTGATCTTCTTAACAACTTTCACCATTTCTTTAATTGGTTGAATTGATCCGATTTCATTGTTAGCATACATGATTGAAATAAGCGCTGTATTCTCTTGAATAGCGTTTTTTAAATCTTCAATTGCTATGAATCCATTAGTATCAACAGGTAAATAGGTAATTTCAGCACCAAGGGTAGCTAAATATTTACATAATTCTAAAGTTGCAGCATGCTCGATTTTAGAAGTGATGATATGAAACGGGCGCATTTCATTTGAAAAGAAATATCCTTTCAATGCGGTATTAATCGACTCTGTACCGCCAGAAGTAAAAAATATATCTGTCTTTTCTGCATTGATTACTGTGGCAACATTTGAGCGTGCCTCTTCCATTTTTAATTTCGCTAACTGTCCAAAGGAGTGCGTGCTAGAGGGATTACCAAATAGCGTTATATTTTCTATCATAGTCGAAGCCACCTCCTCCCGAAGAGGGGTAGTGGCATTATAATCAAAATATCTTCCTATCATAAAAGCCTCCTAAGCTGCCGAACGTATTTGCTCAAATAACTCATGTAAAATATTCAAACAATGCATTTGAGGAGGCTCCAACTCCCCTAGCATTTTATCAATCTCATGTTGCGGTTGCTGCTTAATTTCTTCTATTGATTTATTAATGATATATTCTGCAAATATATCAGCCGTTGCTAAGGATGTAGCACAACCATATGCTTTATATTTTGCATTATTTACCATTCCAGATTCTACCTTTACACTCATAAAAATTGTATCTCCACAAACAGAGTTACCAATTTTTAATTCCATATTTGCATCAGCCAGTTCACCAGAATGTCGAGGGTTACTAAAATAATCAATAATGATAGAATTGTACATGCTTAGAATCCTCTCTTATACTTCTGCCATTTCATTTTTTTCTTCTGCGGCATCCATATGCTTCTCTAAATTAATGGCACAACAACCTATTTCTGCACCCGCTACTCTAGAAAGATATACCACCTTCTGACCATTTCTTCCGCATTCACATGTATTTTCTTTCTTTAAATACACTAAATCCTCAGTTTGAATAAATCCTGGATATGACAAGGATGTAGGGTCAAATATTGCTAAAACACCCCTTTTTCCTTGTGGTACTTCTTCCGCTAAATTTTTGGGATTTCTTAATGAAAAATGAACCCAAGGTGGTACATGTTTAGACTGTTTCTCACACTCGATAGCTAAAATATTAGATTCAACTAATCCATACATATCCCTTATATTTTCTTCAGGAATACCTAAAAATTCAGCACATTCTTTATTGTATTGTTCTCTAGGTATCTCCATACCAGAAAAGCGTTTCCAGCCTCCTAGATTGATAATCATCGTCTTTTGATCTAACTTCAAATGAATATTATTTGTTTTTAAATAATTGACCAGTTTATAAATTAAAAATGGAGGTCCTACGATGTGGCGTGTATGAATGTTTTGCCATTTTTCTAAAGTTTCTATTGCCTCTTTAGGCTTGAAGGATGCTCTCTTAACAAGACATCTTGTTGCATCAAACAAACCTGAGAGCATATTTAATACTTTTACCATTCCCATCTCTGGCATTTCTTCTGGAGAAGGGAATAAAAAGAGACCAGCTCCACGAGAGAAGGCAAACATCTCTCTATACATTGCGTAAATACTAAATACGCAATTGTTTAATGTTTCAGCATCCCTTCTCGATATACTTGGGATACCACTTGTTCCTGTACTTCGCATTTCAAATTCTATGTTCTCTAAAGATGTTGATAATAATAAATGAGAGTCAGGTCTTTTAAAACTTGTTACCGGAATAAGTGGAATTTTTTGTATATCATCTAAACTTTGTATATCAGCAGGTGTAACGCCGCTATCCTCGCATAGCATTCGATAAAAGCTATTGTTTTCATAATGATGTTTAAAATTTTGGGAGATTAAATAACCCTTTAATTCATTGACTTTTTCTTCATCCCATTGAAATAGCTGTTGAGTTGACCCAATGACTGCTGTTACTGGATTAATACCTAATTCTTTTAAATTTTCCATTGCTGCTTGAATAGTTACCATTACATTTCCTCTCCTTTTTAATATCAATTTCTCTCGGGTTTTCAGCTCATGACCTCTTCATGTAGATCAGTAATTAGCCGTTATTACAGGAATTATTAGGGGAATATCAACCATATATAAGGCACTAATTATTACAATTTTTGTCATACAGTTGACATAAAAAGATTAACATAAGAACAAATGATGTAACCCCTAATTCACTACAAGAAAAAAAGTAAATTCCACAAAAAAACTTGTGGAATTTACTAATTGAATACTTAATTATTATTGCAAAATATTTATCATTTATTAGTTTAAGAATAAACCATTGGTCCACTATTTAGTGTAATCCTAACTATTAGCAAACCATTTTTCTTTGTGATAGACTGTACTATATTTGATTAGAAAAGGGGGGTATTCGATGACCCAGCAGAAGTCTAATAAGGCGGCTTTGTATATTTTAATGTTTAATATGTTTATCGCAATGGGGAGTATTGGAATTATTATTCCTGTCATGCCAGAGTATTTAAGAATATTTGGTGCTGCAGGACAAGTTTTAGGCATGCTTATTGCAACGTTCGCCTTAGCTCAATTCGTTTTTTCTCCAATTGCTGGGAATCTTTCGGATCAGTATGGTCGAAAAAATCTTATAATTTTCGGGCTTATACTAACAGGACTTGCACAAATAGGTTTTGGGCTCTCTACAGAAGTTTGGATGCTCTTCTTGGCACGCTTTTTAGGTGGCCTTGGATCAGCCTTTGTTGCACCTCCTATTATGGCATTTGTGGCAGATGTTACAACATATGAAGAACGAGGCAAAGGGATGGGGATGCTTGGTGCTGCCATGTCTCTTGGCTTTATGATTGGACCGGGTATTGGTGGATTCTTATCGCAAGTCAGCTTACATTTTCCATTCTATACGGCTGGAGCTGCGGCTATTTTGGCTGCTATTTTATCGTTCTTTTTATTACCATCTACCAAACCAAATGCAGCACAAAAAATGCATAAGCAAGACAATCTCGCAAAACAAATGGTACGTTCAGTACATATGCCTTACTTTGTTATGCTTATTATTATGATGGTATTCTCGTTCGGAATTGCTAATTTCCAAACGACTTTATCATTATTTGTTACAGATAAGTTTCATTATACACCCGGAGATATTGCTATTATTTTAGTAGTGGGTGGTGCTTTTGGTGTAGTTGTACAAATGTTTGTCATTACCCCACTCTTTAATCGCTACGGTGAAATGAAGGTCGTATTGGTCAATTTATTTATTGCAGCTGTATCTATTTACTTAATATTATTCGTTTCTGGATTTGCCCTTATTTTAGTTGTTGCAACAATCTTCTCTACAGCTACAACATTAATTCGTCCTGCTGTCAACACACTGATCTCCAAGCTTGCTGAAAATGAGCAAGGATTTGCAGCAGGTTTAAATAATGCTTATATGAGCCTTGGGAATATGATTGGTCCAGCATTGGCAGGTATTTTATTCGATTGGAATATGAATAGCCCTTATATATTTGGTGCTATTATTTTGATGGCTTGCTTCTTCCTTGCCCTTATTTGGACAATGAAAAAAGCACCACATCTTATGCAGCCCGATTCTAAATAGTCTGAAAAATCATTGACTATTATTAGCAGTATGTTACATTTATCTTGTTACGATGTTATACACAAATTAAATAATTTTTACCACTAGGGGAGTCTTTAAAAGGCTGAGACATATATTGTCATATATGGACCCTTTGAACCTGATCTAGTTCATACTAGCGTAGGGAAGTGGCGACATCTTGCTTTTTAATATGTAAATGCAAGGCCGCTTCCTATTGTTTTCAGGAAGCGGTCTTTTTGTGTTTAACCAGTTTAGCAGCGATAACCATTCATTTAATATTTCAAGGGAGTGTTACTTATGTCAATTCGAAAATTAACAATCATGGCCTTATTAGTGGCAATTGCTGTAGCAGGTTCTACCTTCGTTTCAATTCCAACAGGGATTGCGCGAGCTTATCCAATACAGCATGCCATAAATGTCATTGGTGCCATTCTACTCGGTCCAGTACCAACCATCATCATTGCCCTTGTCACGGCAATAATTCGTATTCTAACAGGGACAGGCTCCCTATTAGCCATTCCTGGAAGTGTCATTGGCGCATTTTGTGCAGCATTAGCTTATAAATACAGTGGCAAACCTTGGCTAACAGGTGTCGGTGAAATAGTAGGAACTGGGATCATCGCATCCCTCATAGCAGTACCATATGCATATATCTTAATGGGAACATCTGTCGCAGCAATGTTTTTCATGCCTGCTTTTTTGAGCTCTAGTATTATTGGTGCTATTTTAGGTGTGGCCGTTGCTAGTAGTCTACGAAATACTGTACTTATTAAAAATTTCCATTAAATGAACAGGGATTCCTTCCACTCTATTTTGAGCGGAAATCTCCTTTTTGGGATTTCTTCCCCCTAATTTATGAGATGAACCTCCCCTTTTCAAAGAACCACCCAATCATATACAAAAAAACAGTGCAAAATAATCAATCATTTTGCACTGTCATTTAATCCAATTTATCGTTTTTTCATGCCCTTTAATAACTGAGCAACATTCGTATCCTCTGCCTGTATGGTTTTATTCTCTACAAGCGACTCTTTCTTCTTCGACTTAGCAAAGATGCCCCAGCCAAAGCGGCGAATCGTAATATCGATGAAGAAGAATAACATACCTGCTAATATAAGCCACGTTGCTATATTTTGCCGGTCTGCCCCTTTCTTCGTAAATTCACGAAATACCTCCTTCGGTTCTTTCAAAACAGAGCCACCCGTTTGCTTTGTCAGTTCTTCCACCAGCTTATCATTTACTGGTTGTAACTCATATTCAGCACTATAAGGTACACTTATCCCTGCCTGATAAATAGCTTGATCTTCATCAGCAATACGGAAGAAAATGAGTCCTGGCTCTGCTTGCACAACTGCCCGAACCTGTGAGGCTGAAATGGCCTCAAGCTGTGTTTCAAGTTCTTCCCCTGCTTCATTGACAGCTACAATATCTAAAAATGCTGCTTCGTTGGTAGGATCTGTAATAATAAATGAACCATCCGATTCTAAACGTACATCGTAGGCAATGTCATTATAGCTTGGTAGCATTTGAGATATAAGCGTTTGCCAAAATGTTCCCCAATCCTGCCATCTTGCCCAGTCACCTGTCCATTTACCTGTCGAATCGGAAGTAAAGGCAAATGTCTTGCCAAGGCCATATTGCCATTGAGCCAGCACCGGATCCTCTTTCTCACTTTCCGCAATTACAGAGGCACCCTGTTTCGCTGTTGTTCCGATATAAGCATTCATTTGAGGTACACCATTTGCAAATAACTTGTTCCAACCAGATGCGTTATAGATGGCTGGATAGAAGGGGTTATCCTCAATATATGTGCGTGAAATCATTGCCGTTTCACGGGATAAAATAGAAGGTATGGTCTGCTCATCAACAACATCATAAAATCGCCCGCTACCCATTTCACTAAGTGCTTCAAGTAAATTGGCATCTGCATCTTGTCCAATCGCTACAGTTGACAATGTTACGCCATTTTCTTTTCCTTCAGCAATTAAGTCTTCATAATTCCCTGACTGTGACTGTCCATCCGTTAATAGAATAATATGCTTTCGCTGTAGTTTTAAATCTGCTAAGTTCTCATAGGCCTTAGCGAGTGATCCATAAATCTCTGTCCCACCGCCTGGCGTTACTGATAAAATCGTATCTACTGCTTCTTCCTTATTGCCAAGTGGTCCTGTTTCGATAATTTCCCAAGGTCGATCATCGAAGGCAATGAACCCAAGCGTATCTTCATCTCGTAACATTTCAACAGAACGAGCTGCTGCCTCCTTAGCTAGCTCTAGCTTCGCTCCGTACATACTGCCAGAGCGGTCTAGTACGATAACCAGTCCTAATGAAGGTAATTGTTCCTTTCCTTTAATTTCCATTTCAACAGGTAGTAAAGTTTCGATTGGCGTTTTAAAATAGCCACCCAAGCCAAAGCTATTTTCACCACCAACCATCGTAAAGCCAACGCCAAAGTTTTTTACTGCCTGCTCTATAACATTCATTTTGGCCTCGCCCACTAGATGTCCTGGCACATTATCAAAAATAATAGCATTATACTGTAGATAACTAGAAAGCTCATTTGGCAAACTTCGAGCATCTATAACATCAAAGGAGATAGATTGTCTACCAAGAGCGGCTGCAATAGGTGATGCACTATCATAACCGTTAACAATTAATAAATGTGGTTCACTTTGTACCATTGTTACGCTTGTTAGTTTATTATTTTCAAAAATGGCATCCTGCTCAACCTGTACAACAGCTTCATACTTTACAAGACCCTCTGCTGTAGCAGTATGTTTATACGTAAATACATTGGAGCCTTGTGCAAGCTCTACAGCCTCACGGTGAACAAGTTTGTCGTTTTCATATAATAGAAGCTCCCCTTGACTAGCAGCTGTCGCATGAACTTCAGTAACTAATTGCTGCTGCTCACCCACATATGCAACTTGTGGGGTTACAAAGCTTTTCAGTGATATATCTGTAGAAACTGGTTGATGAAATGGAACAACATCAACACTTATATTGGAGCCTTTAAATTTCGATGCAAGCTCTAAAGCATTCCCTTTTGTTTCATTGCCATCTGTTAGAAGTACCAATCGTGTTGCCTTTTTTGAATTAACAATCCCCGAAGCAAGCTGGAGACTTTGTTCAATATTTGTTTGATCTGTTGCTCCTATATTTGTAAACTTCGGCACTTCCTTTAATGATTTCGATAAAATCGCTTCTGTTTGCAGTGTTGATGAAAAAGAATAAATCCCTGCAAGTTGTTCATCCTTTTTCGACTGTAAACTTTCCTCTATAAATTTAATCATCTCACCATCTGTGCCATTCATAGAAGCAGAACGGTCTACCATAAATAATATTTGTTCTTCCTTTATAGGTAATAAAATATAAGGACCTGCAAGCGCAAAAACTAAGCAGCTAACTGCTAGAATACGAAGTCCTAGCACTGTTATATGGCTCTTTTTCAAGCGCTGACGTTCTCGCCAATAGGTCCAGCCAAAATACATCAATAATGGGAGTAAAAGCAACAATGCTAATGGCATATCAATTCGTAAATCCACGTCGTCGTTGCACCTCCCACTCTGTAACAAGTACTAATAAAATAAGAAGAATAAGCCAAGGTACAAGTGAAGCTTTTGCTATCTCTTCTTTGCCATTCTCTTGGAGCTCTCCTAGTGTATAGCTTGTTCCTTTTTGGATGACACGCTCCTGTGCCTGAAGCTGGACAATTAAGCGCTTTTCTTCATCTTCTGAGCGTGCTGTATAAATACCTGGCTTCATTGGAGCTGTTAATAAGCCATTCGTTATGGACGATAAAAACTGATCGTCCTGCGAATATACACTCCAATCGCCCTGTTTCAAAGCAACTGCGCGCTGCTCGTTCGGCGTAAAAATACCAAGTGAACCAATCGATTCTGAAAGCTGCTGTTCCGCACTCCACAAAAATAATGGAAATGAAGGGTGCAGAGGCCAATCTGTATCTGCAATATCAGCTAATATGACAAGATCACCTTTAGGAGAACGTTGTATAAAGGGATGATCTCCAACCGATGCAATTGTTTTGTAGCCATCAAAACCAGGATATACAGTGCTAACATAAATATCTTTTAGCTCACTAAATGCAAACAATGCATCACTTGTTGTATTTACTTCGCCCTTTGCTTCAATTTTTTTGGCATCATCACGACCAAATAATACTATAGGTTTGTCCATCTTTTCGAGCAGTGCTGTTTGGTTAGTTACTACAGTCGTTTCTTGATTATCAGCTATCTGTAAAGACGGAATAATCTTGACACTGTTATTAATTGTTTGAAAGCCTTTTTGAATGAGTTGATGCATACTTTGATCGACCACTATTTTTGAGGTAGTCGTTTGTAGTAAAACAGTTTGTGAATTATCGACTGTATAATCATCATTTGCATCAATCGTAGCCGCCAATGTAGCCTCTAGTGGTAAATCTTTAAAAGTTTTCGTCACAGCTTCATTAGGAGGTAATGTTAAATCTTCCGACACTACCTTATTATTCTCTGCATTTTGTAACAATAAAGTGATCTTTTGCTCCAAATCAGTATCATTTTGTAGCTGTACCAATGCCATAGTCGATTGACCATCTGTAGTTGCAGCAAAACGTGTGATTGCGATATTCGTTAAATCTTTAGCAGAGCCTTTTACAATCCATTTCACTGTATCTTTTTCCATCGGTAAGTGCTTTTTATCCAGCGCATCTGTAAATACATAAATGGATGTTGGTATATCACCAACAAAAGCCTGTGCCACATCAAGTGCCTTATTCATTTGTGCTGTTTCATAGGTTACTTCCAGCTCTTGAATCGCCTTTTCAATATCTTTGGTGTTTGTCACCTGCTGTAGCACAGCTTTCGGTGTATTGCCTGTTGTAATGAGTGTCACAGGTCTACCGTTAAGTTGATTCACCAAAGACAGCAATTCCTTCTTATGTGTATCGAATGTTGACTGCCCTTTCCCAGCAAGCATTGTTGCGGACGTGTCCACAATAAAAATTGTCTGTGCTCCTACAATTGTTGACTTTTTAATATAAGGGTTCATTAGGGCTAGTACTAATAAAAGAAGTGCTAGGAGTTGCAAAAAGAGCAGAGCATTTTTTTGTAGTTGCTTTAAGTATGGTGATACACGCGTTTCCTGCATAATTTCCGACCAAAAAAGTGTAGAAGATACGGTTTGATCGATATATTTTTTTCGAAAGAAATAATATAGTAGGACAATGACCGGGATGATGGCCGTCCAGCTAAAAAGTATTTGACTAAAGCCCAATACGGCTCACCTCACCTAATCCAATGTGCTTTTAATAATTGCTGAAAGATGGCATGCTGTAATCCATCCTCCACTTTAAGCTGTAATTTTCTAACACCGAAGCGTCGACAAATAGCTTCAAATTCCTCTTCATGTAATAAACGTCGTGCCATATATGCGTCTAAAACTTTAGAGGACATTGTAACGTTGACATCTTTGCCAGTCTCACGATCTAATAGGCGGACATCACCAGTATAATTAGGAGATAACTCCTCTTCCGTGACAATTTGTAATAAACGTACATCCCCTGCATAACGTGGTAATCTTTTTAAAAGTTGCTCCCATTCCTCGATTGGCTCTAGCCCATCTGTAACGATAAATAGCACTGTACTATCCTTCGGTAATGCTTTTAAAGCTCCCTGTGCAAAGCTTCCCGTATAATCTGCTTTTTCTATTTCTGTGATAATTTGTAAAAAAGCGCGTCGATACATAGCGCCTTTACGACGAAATGGCGGCTTCATCTCATCTTGCACAAAAGAAAAAGATAACCGATCGTCACGACCAAGCACCATTAAACCAAGAGAAGCAACAATTTGACGAGCAAATGTCCATTTAATATCATCATCCATGGATTTAGTGGTATCTAGCAAAATGTGTACACGCATCTCTTGCTCATCTAAAAATCTTTTAATAAAGTATTTATCAGTTCTTGCAAAAACGTTCCAATCGACCTGCCGTACATCATCACCTAAATGATATTCACGAAAATCTGAGAAATCGAGTGATGCCCCGAAGCGCTGCGAACGGTGCGAGCCTTTATGCTGCCCTCGCAATTTGGAGGCCGTTGCCAATTGAAAGCGACTAATTTTCGCTAACCAATCTTCGGGCAATATTATTTTTTGTGTCACTTGCTAACACCTTGCTGTACTCTTTCTAAAATAACATCAATCACATCATCCGCTGTTTTTCCTGAAGCCTCCCCTTCATAATTCAACAGCATACGATGACGTAATACTGGTTTCGCTACAGATTTAATGTCTGCTACAGAAACATGGAAACGCCCATTCATAAGTGCCCTCGCCTTTGCTAACTTTATTAAGCTTTGCAAACCACGTGGACCACTACCATACATCGCATATTGCTTGACCTCGTCTATAGCATCAACTCTTTCAGGATGTGTAGCGACAACTAGGTCCGTTGCAAATTCAAGCATTTCATCTGCAACTAGTATTTCCTTTACCATTTGCTGTGCCTCTATAAGTACCTCTGTGTCCATTATTTTTTGCAAGCCAATTTCCTGAACGCCCGTTGTACGCTTCATAATTTCCATTAGCTCACTTTTCTCAGGATATGGTACAAGTATTTTACATAGGAAACGGTCCATTTGCGCCTCAGGTAATGGATAGGTTCCCTCCATCTCAATCGGGTTTTGTGTAGCTAGCACAAAAAAGGGCTTAGCCATCCTTTTTGTATCCCCTAAAATCGTAACTGTCTTTTCTCCCATAGCCTCTAGCAATGCACTTTGCGTTTTAGGTGTTGCACGATTAATTTCGTCCGCTAACACCATCTGACTAAAAATCGGACCAGGCTGGAATGTAAACTGCTGTTTACCGTCTACTGTACGCTCAATCATACTTGTTCCAGTAATATCTGCCGGCATAAGATCAGGTGTAAATTGAATACGTGAAAACGATAAATCAAGTACCTCAGAAATTGTACGAATTAACATCGTTTTGCCTAAACCCGGCAGCCCCTCTAATAATGCGTGACCATCGGCTAAAACTGCGTACAATGTATAATCGATTGCCTCCTCTTGACCGACAATAAAGCGATGAATTTCCTCTTTCACCTGCTGCAATTTCATACTCATTTCAACATACTGCTGCTCTGTAAATGCCATTTCTTTTCCTCCTACTGCGACTCTATTGACGTGAAATAAGATTGCACGACATTTTGTAAATCTTTTGGTAATTGTAATCGTTCTGAGCTCTCAATATAGCTATCCTTATATGACCCTATTACTTCGTCATATGGGCGGATGGTTCCCTTAGTTATTGGACCATTTCCTTGCTGCTCAGATACATGTGAGCCATCTCCTAGTGCACCACCGTCCACTGATGTCTCACTTGAGCCTCCAATTCGATTCGGCGTTGTTAATAAAGAGCGACTGCCCTGGCCCGATCCTGCACCTTGTCCACCTTGTCCAGAACCATTTCCCTGACCTTGTCCTTGCCCCTGACCTTGCCCTTGTCCCTGTCCTTTTCCTTGAGCTTGACCTTGACTATTACTTGAAGACTGTTGGGAACTTTTTTGAGAATTACTTTGGCTTTGCTGGCCTGCCTGCCCTTGTTGATTGCTTGACTGCGAATTACCTGATGGATTTTGGCTCGAATTAGAATTGTTTTGCTGATTGTTATTAGCATTATTGGCACTCGCAATAGCATTTTGTAATGTATTGCTTGCTGGCTTTCCAAGCTTGCTCATCGCTGTCTGAGTAGCATTAGCGTTTTGTGTCAGCTCTTGCTGCATTTGAGCAAGCTCCTTCAGCTGCTCCACTTCTTCCTTCGATAAACCATTACCTTCTGTGGCACCATCCTGGCTAGTCGTTTGCTTGTCCTTTAATTGCTGCTCCTTTAAGGCAAGCTCCTTTTGTTTTTTCACGACCTCACGTAATGCTTCTTCAGCCGTTTCTGCCTCTTTTAACGTATTTTGTAATTCCTTTAATTGCTCTTTCACGTCTTTTGTTTGAGCCTTTTTCTCTAGCTTGGCAACTTCCTTCTTAACGTCCTCGATAACAGCCTTTTCTTGCTCTACCTCAATGGCTTCCATTTGTGTGGCTGATGGATATAAGTATAGAATTGCCAGTACAACTGTAAATGCAAATATCCCACTTAGTGCCTTTGGACGAAATAAATGCTTCTTTCTCGCTTTAAAATTTGTAAAGGATGTTTCGGCGTTTTGTACAGCTTTTATGAGCAGTGATTGTATTAGCGGGTCCTTATCATCCTGGAAAGATAAGGCTGTCACTAATTCATTGTGTAAAAAATAATCATCCAATCTATGCAATGCGTCTTTTTCTTTCGCACGCTTCCACCACATAAATATTACTGCCGCTAGTACAATAACTATAAAGACAATTAGTGCAGCTTGTCTGTAAAATGGCCAGACAAATAATCTGGAGACGAGGACAAGTGAAGCACTCGAAAGCAAAGCAAAAAACAGACCATATTGTGCAATGGGAATACTTCTTTCTACTGT
Organism: Lysinibacillus sp. FW301-JW8; assembly: GCF_058788755.1. Lineage (NCBI taxonomy): Bacteria > Bacillati > Bacillota > Bacilli > Caryophanales > Bacillaceae > Lysinibacillus > Lysinibacillus sp. FW301-JW8. The sequence continues at coordinate 33,563 of NZ_JBYTBB010000033.1, read as the reverse complement.
TAAACTCGTCTTTGCACGTTGAATATATTTTCGTAATTGCTTACGACGCTCCATAAGAATTCCTCCTCATCGGTTACTTTTCATGTTGGCACGTAATTTTTTAATAGCGATTGTTAGGCATAAAACGATAATCAAGATATACGCTATTAAATAAGTAATCCAAACAGGTAATTTCACACCTGAAAGCTCGCTAAGCGCATCTCCCATTTCGGGTGAAATAAGTGTTAACATCAATGCGCCGGGGTTAATGGACGCCCAGAAATAAGTCATATAGGATGTATTAGTGCCAATGTTGTTCCCCATTTGATGGAAGGCCATTGTTAAAAAGAAGAAAAATGCCGTAATGCCACCTAAAAAGATAATTGAACCATATGTTGCAATCATGGCAACGATTGTTCTTTTTGTAATGGTTGAAAACATTACACCGATACTACCTATTGCAACTACTGTTACTAGGTAAAATAAAAATATTGAAATTAACTGAGATGGTGATACCCCACCAAATAAAAATACTAAACTATATAATGGCAGCCCTGCGATTAGCATTAATACTAAAAATGCTACCGAAGAGAGTAGTTTGCCAATAATGATTTGTGTAGAGCTTTGTGTTGTTGTTAATAAAATATTTAATGTTTGCTTTTCCCTTTCACTGCTAATGGCACCAGCAGTCAAGCTCGGTGTAATAAATAGTACAAGAGCCATCTGTAAAATAGTTAATACAGCAAACATCATAAAGCTCGTATCGGGTCTAAAAAAGCCTCTGCCTGTGAATTCAGTTGTTAATAGAAGGAATCCCGCTATGAAAATACAAAGGACTGCTAAATAAAACATCAATCCTGAAAAGCTTTTAAAAGAACGGAAGCGTAACTTCAATTCTTTTACGAGTACTGGATTATAAAATCGTTCCATCATTGTTTGTCCGCCCCCTTCGTAATCGCCATAAAGACATCCTCTAAATCTTTTTCCTCTTCACTTAATGCATAGATAGGTAAATTTGCTAGCATTGCCTTTTTCAAGAGTGCTACTTGATCAGCATCCGTTCCACGATAGTTAAAGGCTATTTCTAGGCGATTATCTATCACATCTATCGAGGAGATTAAAGGGTCCTCCTCTAAGAATGCACGTACCTCATTTACTCGATCTGTAACCCTTATAACAATACGCTTCTCACCTTGTAGCTGTGCCTGAATGGAAGAGACATTACCATGAGCAATAAGCTTGCCATTATCAATAACGCCAATTTCATCACACATTTCTGCGAGCTCAGGCAAAATATGTGAGGAAATTAATATCGTTTTGCCCATTGATTTTAGATTTCGTAGAATATCTCGCATTTCTACACGTGCACGTGGATCTAATCCTGAGGCAGGCTCATCCAATATTAATACCTTTGGGTCATGAATAAGAGCACGCGCTAAACATAAACGCTGCTTCATCCCTCGCGACAGTAAATCTACATATTCATAACGTTTGCTTGTTAAATTCACAAGCTCAAGCAGCTGTGGAATAAGGACTTTTCGTTCAGCTACACCTATACCATAGCTAGCACCATAGAAGTCTAAGTACTCATCCACTTTTAATTGATCGTACACACCAAAGAAATCTGGCATATAGCCAATTTGCTTTCGAACCTCCTTGGGCTCCTTAATAACGCTTTTTCCATTAATAAGAGCATCACCGGAAGTTGGTGACAACAGGGTCGCCAATATCGAGAAAGTAGTGGATTTTCCTGCTCCATTGGCACCTACAAATCCAAATACAACGCCTTCCTCTAATGTTAAGTTTAGATGATCTAATGCTGTAAAGGAGCCATATCTTTTCGTCAAATCACGAATTTCAATCATTATTTCGCCACTCCCTTCAGCTCTACTTCTGGTAATTTTGTTTGCTCACCTGTTTGATCTGGTCCAAATTTAATCTCAATCAGCAACTCGCCATTTTCGTTGAAGTACTTTGAAATGTTATCTGTAAACACCTGTTTGGTATCTACTAATGGCTCATAATTTTTCGTTTTATTATTCCAAATCGATAGTTGCATACGCGTAACATCCTTATTTGAAACCGTTAGTTCATTTAAAGTTTGAACTGAACTCATAAAATTATCTGGCATTGCAATGGATACCTCATATAAACCAACTGACATATACCAGTTATTTAACTGCTCATCTATTTTATCGTAATACGCATTAGCGGATTGGGGATTTACTGAATACGAAAAGTTGTTACGTTTCATCGTAAATGGTCCTGATAGCTCTACTTTGCCATCAAATGGCTGAATAAAATAAGAAATAGGTGACATTTTGGCACTTGTTTCAAGTTCCACACCAGCAATGGCTTGTTCTGCCCATGCAGTTATAACAGGTTTCTTATCATTTTCTACAAGTGGAAGTGCTAAAGATTGCATCCGCTCAATTCGAAGTGGATTTACTTCTTCCTTCTTCGATGGATAATTATAATTGTAGTTCGTAAATGTAGACGGCTTTTGAAGAACAGTCGCCGTTAACTCTTTATCTACTTTAAGAGTTCCATTCGCTTCTATATCGCCAAGCTTAACTTCTTTAACACCAGAGATTAAGGTAACATCCTTTAAAGCAAACGGGAAATTATTCTTAATTGTCCCTATTAATTTTTCATTTTTTAATGTTATATCGATATCCATATTGCCAATATTTTGCGCCGCTGTTTTCCCTGCGAAGGACTGTACAGACCAATAGCTTAAATCACGTAAAGTTAATGTAGAGCCATTTGCATTTTCTTTAATATAAGATGTTTCATGTAAATTTCCACTTGTTCCAGTGAAATTATTATTTCGACGAAGCGCAAATGCACTAGTATCCTTATCTGTATTCACAACAAAATCACCACTACGGTTTGTCAGTAGGGATTCCACATAATAGCCATTTAAACTACTATCTTCATTCACTTTAAAAAATGCTGATTGCTGAATTTGAGGCTGTACAATTCGATCCTTGGCACCGAAAATAAACAAAACAATCGATAATGCAACTGACATAATCGGAATTATCCACCATGCCTGTTCACGCTTGTCTAATTTCTTTAGGATAAAATATAAAATCGGTCCAATAATTAAAATATATAATATGATAACGATTAACATATAGCTAACTGATACTTCAAAGGATGGGAATAATTCATTTACATCACGCAGTTCATAAGACAATTGATCCATTGTTGACTGCCCGCGCCCCATCATACCTTGCTGGGAAAGGCTTTGAATATCCAATAATTTTGCTGCTAATGTTGCATAGCCATCCATAGATGCAAGCGGCTGATCTCCTAATGAAAAGGCGGTTTGAATAATTTCTCCACTGCCAACCTTTTTCTTGGATGCTAGGAGGGTATTATTGTCTGTTAATACAGGTAAACTTCCTTGATTTCCAGTTGCCGCAAAAACAGATATTGGCTGTGAAAAAGTACCCCCGCCTGCTATTTTAGATAAGCTATCTGCGGAAACAGTTGTCAATTGCTGTGATAATGTAAGTGGTAAATCATCCTTAAAAATGCCGGCTGTTGCATTTACTTGATCACCAGCTCCCACTAATAATGTACCGCCATCCTGTACCCATTTAAATAAAGCCTGTTGTTGTTTTTGCGATAAATCGGCTATGGCAATTTCATCGATGACTATGATGTTCGCCATCGCAAAGCCTTGCGCATCTTCAGGCAATGTAAAATCTTTTATTTGCTTTAAATTAAAAACCTCAACATTGTTTTGAGCAGCAAATTGAGAAAGACGTAAAAATCCTGATAGGCGATCACTCTTATCTGTTAGCGTATAGATAAATACAGAAGAGGGATCTAAAAAGTTACCTTGTATTTGTTTTGTCCCTTTATAATCAACCTTTTTCCCCTTTTCAATGCTTCCTTCATAGAAGGCAAATAAATCTGCATCTGAATAACTATAATCAGCTAAACCATCTAAATAGAAATCAAATGTTTTTTCTTCTCCTGCTGCAATATCAATCGGCAGCACTAGAGCGGATGCAGCTACATAGGAGCTAGAGGCATTAATGGCCATATCTCCCGAAAAATCTGCACCATTATTTTTTACTGTTACTTGAAGTGGCACCAATGATTGATATTTTGCTTTCCCTGTAATTCCTACCTTAGCTTGTACCTCTAAAGTTGCAGCTGCTCTTGCCTGCTCCACAGGCAGAAGAAAGCTAATAACAAGCATAAATATGAATACGAGTGCCGTGATATTCGTTTTTTTCAAAAGCTCAACCCCTTTTTTCTCTATAAATATTAATGGTTACATAATTATACGTTTAAAATTGAATTTTGTTCCATTTCTTATGACATCTTCATGAATATTCATAAACTCTTAAGAATTAAAAAGCAGTCCAGAAAGTAATTTTTTTTACTCTGGACTGCCTTCAGATTTTCTATTTCAAGTAATCAAACAAGCACCGTGCATGATCTTGTATCACTTCGACGAAAGCCTCTACTTGCCGTAATTCAAATGAAGATTCATACCCTATTAACCATGTATCCCTCGTTAAACCGAACTCTTTTTCATTATTTGTAAGGGCTATTTTATTAATACCATCATGATCATTTAAAGTAATGGAAGGTAAGATAGCATAACCAATTCCGTCTAATGCCATTTGTTTACAGATTTCAATTTGATCAACCAAAATCTGTCGTCTTGGATTTGAAGCAAAATGTTGCTGCCACCATTGTTGAATTTCCTGATAATAATTGGAATCACTTTTAAATTGAATAAAAGGTCGCTCTGTTGACAGTACATCTTCAATTGTTTTTAATTCCTTATCAACTAAATAAAGGGTGTCCCGAAAAAGATGAATTTTTTCTCCCCTCCAATCAACCTGTCCACGAACAATTCCCACATGAGCCTCTCCTTCATACAATGCTTTCACAATTTCAGAGCTCCAACCAGTCATAAGTGAGATTTTCGCCTCAGGATATTTCGTTACAAAATCTTTCAATATTTTAGGGAGCCAGTTTTGACCAACAATCGAAGCACATGCTATTTTCAATGTCCCATTCACTTTTGTTGTCAATGATTGGATTGTTTCAAAAATCTCCTCTTTTTTGCTTAGCATTTCTGTGGCATAGCCAATCACCATTTCTCCAGCAGGTGTTGCTGTCAGTCCCTTTTGCGAACGGATAAATAGCTGGGCTCCCCATTCCTTTTCAATCGTTTGCAAACGTTGAGAAAGAGCCGGTTGGGATAAAAATAGACGTTCTGCTGCCTTTCGCATATTGCGTTCCTCAGCTAATACTTTTAAGATTTCAGCTTCTGTCGCCATCAATCAGTAAACCTCCAATACAAGCAAAGAGGGTCTCATGATTTTCATCTGAGTCCCCCTCGTATATTAGTAGTAAGAGCTCTTTCCGATAGAATTTCCAGTTGATCCGGACAGCTGGGAGAGCTGTTGGATTTCCTATAGGAGATAGTCGCCTTTTGGCTCCCTCACTCTTTTTTATTGTTTTACCTGTTTGACCCTGGTTTACACGAGGGACCAAAAGGAAACTTCCATTTTAACTATTCAAAATAGTATAGATAACAGGTGCTTACCTGCTTATTTGTGTTAGCCAATTTTATATCGTTTGGGCGAAGGATGGAGGAGGCTCCATTTTTGTACTTCGTCCTTTTTTGTTTCACCTTTTATTTCACTCAGACTGTGCCCATGAGACAATGGAACGGACAAGGTTGACGCAGGAAATAGCTATTCCCCCTTGCGGGCACTTTTTGTGCACTGCTTAAATAGCCTGCTACCCATCGTTCATTATGGAAGGTCTTACCACTGGCTGCGACGTTGTTGGAGAAGAGAGTGTAGCGCTCATTATGGTCTTCTTTACTTTGATTGCTCATCACGAGGCAGACATCGATGATTCGACTGGGCACCCAGGTCTGAGACAATCTTGATTATTTCCCCATAGGAGGTGATTGGCATGTCACAAATGCTAGTCGGTATCGACGTGAGTATGCGCTCCCATCATGTCCAATTCATGCATGGCGAGGGTCATTCGCTTGCTGATTTTTCTGTTTCTAATGATGTAGAAGGTGCGAACACCTTGATTCAAAAGCTTTTGAAAACAGCGGAAAAGAATCAGCTTACACAATTAAAAATTGGGATGGAGTCAACGGACCAATATAGTTGGCACCTAGCCCATTATTTGAAAAATCAATTACAGGGCTATGCACCCTTGTTTCAAACAGCGGTGTTTATGCTCAATGCTCGAAAAGTAGCACGCTTTAAAAAAGGCTACGATACGTTACCGAAAAACGACCGAATAGATGCCTGGGTTATTGCGGATCATTTACGCTTTGGACGCTTGCCATATGAAATGCAAGAAACCCTTCAACACGAGGCGCTTCGTCGTTTAACACGTACACGATTTCACATGATGCATGAAATTGCACGTAATAAAACGTACATGATGAATCAATTGTTTTTAAAATTTAGTGGCTTACGCCAAGATAACCCCTTCTCTAACACATTTGGTACAACGAGTTTAGCAGTCATCGAAGAGCTCGACCCTGAAATGATTGCAGAAATGCCATTAGAAGAGCTAGTAGAGTTCTTACAAGAAAAGGGCAAGAATCGTTTTGCGGAACCAGAAGAAATCGCAAAATATCTTCAAAAGCTGGCACGCAACTCCTATCGTCTAGACAAAATGATGGCAGATCCCGTTAATTTATCTCTATCTGTGATTTTAAGTACGATTCGCCATATGGAAGCCCAGGTCAAGCGCTTAGATAAAGAAATTGAGCTTATGATGAAGGGGTTCACCCAAACATTAACATCGGTAAAAGGCATCGGACCCGTATACGCAGCGGGATTACTCTCTGAAATTGGTGACATTAAGCGTTTTGTTGATCATCACGCTTTAGCGAAATACGCAGGACTTGTATGGTCACAATATCAATCAGGTGAGTATGAATCAGAAAACACTCATCGTGTGCGAACCGGAAATAAGTACTTACGCTACTATCTCGTTCAAGCCGCCGATGCCATACGAAAACATGACACCGAATATAAAGCCTTTTATCAAAAGAAATTCAATGAAGTGACGAAGAATCAACACAAACGCGCTCTCGTCTTAACCGCTAGAAAACTTGTACGCCTCGTGCATTCGCTACTACGCACGAATCAGCTGTACATACCAACCGAAAGGAGAGAGTAAATTTACCCATTCTCTTTCTTTCAAACCTTTGATTCGCTTCCATTTACGTCCATTTTTTTGTACGAAAAATGTGAGGTTTATTTGAGTACGCTTAAAAACAGCCTTTTTAATGTTCAGTAGCTTAAGAGTTTCCAATTTCGATGTTTTTTATGGTTGACATATTACCACTGGGCTCTTAACCTACTACTCTTTTAGATAAATATATTTTTTCAATTGCTTTAAAATCACACGTCTTGTTAAAATCCCTGCAAATGTACCTTCTTCATCCACAACACATAAAAAGGCATGATTAATCACTAAATCGAGAGCTCGCTGAAAAGTATCTGTTAACTTTAATACAGCAATATTTTTGTCCATAATTGTATCCACTTTAATATCAGGCAGCTTTTCATATTCAATATGTTCGAGTCCAAGAATGGATTCTGTAATCATCTTCATGCTTAGTAACCCTTGAAGTCGGTATTTCAAATCTAAAACAGGTATCGACGAATACCCTGTACGTGTAAGTACAAGGAGTGCATGCTCCGCACTATTCCCACTTTGTACATGTGCTACCTTTTCAGATGAAATAATAAAATCACTAATTGGCATTGCTAATAAGTCTTTGCTGTTAGTTGAAATCATGAACTTCTTCTCCTTTACTGTCCTTACTATACAGAACAGGGTGCTTCCTTTTTATCATATCATAACTATTCCTTTTATGACCACGACAAGGTAGAGAAGAGTTTTTTTAAAGAACCACGAATGATTTAATTGCTTTGAACTAAACTAAGACGTAAGTTGGAAAGAAAAAATCATAAAAAGGACCTTCATTCAGACATACATCTGAATGAAGATAACAGTTTTAATAGCCTGCCTGACTCCAGTAATAAAAAATCATGATCCCTAAGAAAAGTAAAAAAATGATATAGACCCATACTATGGGGTTTAGCATTGTTGCATACTCTTCAACCGTTTCTGAAATCGGTGTATCGTTTTCAGACTTTCGTTCAGAGGTCATTTTCGCAATCTTTAGTGTTGACACAAAAGAAATAACGGAAATGATTGTAATGGCAATAAGAGCCGGTATTAACCACATACCCATTGGCAAAACTCCTTTCTTTACCCCTAGTATGCGTCAATCCGACTCTTCATTATGCAATTTATTTTATTTAGAATGGATACTGATTAAGCCATTGTCCACCGTCAAGTGTCACACATTCACCATTCATATAGCTAGCCTTATCAGACAGCATGAATGTTGCTAAGTCAGCAATTTCCTCAGGAGTTCCCGTACGCCCTAATGGTACAGAATCTAATGTACGAGCAGCCGCAGCCTCTGATTCCCAAAGCCTTTCTGCACCCCCTGTTCGCTCAATTGGACCTGGTGCAATTGCATTCACCCGAATCCCGTACTGTTTCCCCCATTCAACAGCTAGTGTTCTCGTTAATGATAATACACCCGCTTTAGCTGCTGCTGAATGAATAACGCCAGCACCAGCATTCCACGCATAAGTTGCAACCATATTCAAAATGGCTCCTTTAATATTATGTTGAATCCAATACTTACCAACAACAGAAGAACAGAAGAATGTACCATTTAACACAATATCAACAACAGCCCTCCAGCCATTCGGTGATAAGTCTTCCGCACGTACGATAAAATTGCCAGCAGCATTATTCACAAGTCCATCAACCTGTCCAAATTTTTCAACAGCAAATGCTAGCATCGCCTCTGCATGCTCTGGCACTCGTACATCCATTTGGAAGGTCTCAATTGAAGTTCCAGCCCCTAAAATAAAATCCTTTGCCTCAGCTAAGCGTTCTTCATTACGACCTGTAATAACAACATTCGCTCCTTCAGCAACAAAGGTCTTAGCCATATAAAGTCCCATTCCACTTGATCCACCCGTAATAATAATTGTTTTCCCCTGCAACATACCATTTCCCCCTTCACAAAAATGAATGATGATTCATATAAATATTACTATATTTTCTCGTATATGTCATATTAATTCTGTAAAGAGTCAAAAAAATCGATACACTATTTACCATAGCTCTACTTATTCCTACATAAAAAAGAACCATTCAAGACTTTTGAATAGTTCTTTCTAATTTAGTGGGCAGTTCAATATTTACCATTTATCTATTTGAAATTTCCTTGGTTACTTGGTTACTTGGTTACTTGATTACTTAAAACTCATAATGATAGGCCTTTTTATAAAGCTCTCTTAGCTCTTCTTCTGTAGGTATTTTAGGATTATTTCTTGGACTTCCGCTAGCAATTGCATCAATGGTCATTTTTGGGATAGCGGCATAAAAGGCTTCTTCCTCAATTCCCCATTGTTTTAAATTACCGATATTCATTTTTTTACACATCTCTTTAATAGAAATAATCGCTAAATCAGCAAGCTCTTCCTTCGTTAATAATTTCCCATCTTTATTAAAAAATTCACCGAGATCTGCGAGCAGATTAATACAGGCATCCTTAGAAAACTCCAAAACTACTGGTAAAAGCATAGCATTTGATATGCCATGCGGTACATGGAATAAAGCTCCAATTGGCCGAGACATACCATGCACTAAAGCAACAGACGCATTAGAGAATGATAGGCCCGCCTGCATGGAACCGAGAGACATGGCTTCTCGTGCATCAAGATCATCACCATGTTCATAAACCTTTACTATATTATTGACGATTAATTCCATAGCTGATAATGCCAGGACATTCGAATAGGGATGAGCTAAGCGAGATAAATAGCTCTCAATCGCATGGCTCAATGCATCAATACCTGTCGCTGCTGTAATAGCAGGAGGAGAGGTAACCGTTAATAAGGGATCAACAATAGCAATGGTTGGCATAAAAGCAGGTTGCTTAATCATCATTTTCACATCATTCTGTGTGTTAGTTATAACTGTTGCATCTGTCGCCTCAGAGCCAGTGCCTGCTGTCGTCGGGATTGCAATATGAGGAATAGGTGCCTGCTCTGCGATTTTTAGCATTTTCATATAATCTCCTATATAGCCACCATTTGTTGACACCACAGCAATTGCTTTCCCTGTGTCGATACAGCTTCCACCACCAACCGAAATAATGACATCACAGCCTTCAGCCTGTAAAACATCCAATCCTTCAGCGACATACGTATCCACCGGCTCTGTTGCTACACCCAAGTATGATACCGCTTCTAATCCTTGTGTCTTTAAATAACTGCAGCATTGGTTGACAAAGCCTAAACTGTCCATAATAGGATCACTTATAATAAGTACCTTGTTCCCCAACTTTTTTGCATACACCCCAACCTCCTCAAATGCATCTCGGCCATAGACAATAGTTGCTGGTGAATGAACGGTAAAGATTGTTTTTGTTTGAATCATTATTTCTCCCTCCTAAGCTATTGTGCTGTATATCCACCATCTAAGATTAGTGCTTGCCCAGTGATACCCTTTGCCATATCACTCGCTAAATAAAGGGCAAGACCCGTAATTTCAGTTACATCAAGCAGACGTTTTTGAGGGACTAGGGGATAAAGCACTTGCTCCAATACCTCTCCTACTGCCATTCCTCTTATTTTGGCTAAATCTGAAAATTGATGTCGTACTAAATCTGTATCCACATATCCTGGACAAATCGCATTCACTGTTATTCCGTTAGTGGCCACTTCTAGCGCTGCCACTTTTGTTAGACCAATAACACCATGTTTTGCTGCATTATATCCAGCCTTACCTGCAAAACCAATAACACCATTAATAGAGGCCATATTAATAATACGTCCATAATTATTTTTCTTCATATGTGGTAATGCGTACTTCATGGCTACAAAAGGTGCGACTAGCATTACTTTCTGCATGGATTCGAAAATTTCTGTTGAGAAATCCTCTATTAGAGAAACATGTTGAAACCCAGCATTATTCACTAAAATATCTATAGTCTCAAATTTTTTAACAGTAAAAGCAATCGCATCGCAAATTGACTGTTCATCTATTACATCACAAGTGTAGGCTGTTAATTGAGGATTTTGTTGGATTGCCTCTTGTAAAAGTTCTTCATTCTTATCAGTAATGACCACATGCGCACCTTGTTCAGCAAATGCTTGAGCAATGGCAAGACCAATGCCACGAGCTGCACCTGTAATAAAGACAGTTTTTTCTTTCAAATATAGCCCCTCCCATTCTTGTCCTAATCATTATTGCTTGGAAACGCAAATGTAGAAGCTGATGTTGTATGAACAGTCATCCAACGCTCTGAAATTGTTTTTGTTTTTGTAAAGAAACGTGCTTGATCTGGTCCAAACATATGTCCTTCGCCAAAACGAGAACCTTTAAATCCAGCAAAATTATGATAGCCAACCGGGATTGGAATAGGTACATTCACACCAACCATTCCAACATCTATTTCTGTTGTAAACTTACGTGCTGCAAGTCCATCATTCGTAAAAATCGTTACACCGTTGCCAAGCTCATGTCGATTAATAAGTTGAATAGCTTCCTCTAAAGAATCAACACGTACAACATTACGAGCTGGGCCGAATATTTCTTGTTCATAAATTTCCATCCCTGGTTTTACATTATCGAACAATGTTGGTCCAATGAAAAACCCTTTTGATTCTTTTACAATATCAAGATCTCGACCATCACAAACAACTGTTGCCCCCTCAGCTTCTCCCCGATTAATGGCAGCAATTATTGCTTCTTTTGATTGCTGTGAAATAACTGGACCGAAATCTGTCTCTGGGTTTGTATAAGATCCAACTTTTAAGTTAGCAATTTTCTTCTTTAGAATTTCGACAAGTTTATCTGCTGTATCCTTTCCAACAGGCATAATCGTTGAGATAGCCATACAGCGTTGAGAAGCTGCTCCATATGCTGCGCCGATAAAGGCGTTGGCAACCTGCTCAAGATCAGCATCTGGCATTACAACCATATTATTTTTACCACCACCTAGTGCTGTCACTCTTTTTCCATATTTGGCACCCGTTTCATAGATGTACTTAGCAACTGGTGTTGATCCAACAAAAGAGATTGCCTGTACAGCTGGATTTTCTAATAGTTCATTAACTGCATCTTTATCGCCATTTATCACAGTCCATATCCCATCAGGTAATCCAGCTTTTTTCCATAGCTCACTAACATATAAGGCCGTCATCGGAACACGTTCGGATGCTTTTAATACAACAGCATTCCCAACAGCAACCGCCATACTTGTTTGTGCTAAAGGCACCATAATTGGAAAGTTAAAAGGTGAAATAGCCGCCACTACACCTAAAGGGAACTTAGCTGAATAAGCATTTATTTGACCACCAACATTTACGGAATACTCCCCCTTCATTAGGTGTGGTGCACCAATTGCTAAATCAACGGACTCTAAACCACGTGTGATTTCCCCCTTGGCATCCTCTAAGGTTTTACCACTCTCTGTACAAATAATTTGCAACAGTTCCTCGATATTTTCTGTAATAAGGTTGCGGAACTTTAGCACAATTTCAGCACGTTTAGACACTGACGTATCTCGCCAATGTGGAAATGCTATCTGTGCCTTTTCAATAGCCTCTCGCGTTTCCTCAGCTGTCGCTAGTGGTACCTTAGCGATTACATCACCAGTAGTTGGATTGAATACTGAACCAAAACGACCACTTTTCCCTTCAACTAGCTCCCCACCAATAAAATGCGTTAATGTTTTAACCTCTTGTACTGTTGTCATATTGTTGTCCTCCTTTAATTTGTTTAATTTCACATGCTTCAATAGCAGGCTTTTTTCCTTTTTCCAATTATTTTGTAGCCGTCCCTACTGCGGATGCTTTCCAATTATTTCGAAAATTAAATAGCCGTGAGTATTTTTGAATAACTACCGCTAATAATCTCGCCTCCTATATCAATTCGCAGATTGATAGACTATCTACACAATCGGAAACTCTACTCTTTCTACAATATATTTTATTGTTCATATATTGAGCACTAGTCAATTCCAGAGATTTATCGTAACATGAATAATTAGATATATTGAATGACCGAAGTCATTGACCGCAGTCAATTAAATCATAATCAAATAAATCCCATTTCGTCAATTATAATTTTAATATTTCTGACTTTTTAGAACGAATTTTTTTTTCGGAGGATGTGCAAGAAGCTATGGAAACACTAACTAATAGACAAAAAAAGGCATTGGAAACAAGAGAGAAATTATTAAAAACTTCTTTAGAGCTCTTTAATAGACATGGATTTGAGCATGTCTCCATTGATCAAATAACAAAGGCATGCCATGTATCAAAAGGGACATTTTACACACACTTCCCATCTAAATATGATGTGATTTTAGAAAAATTTAAAGAACTCGATAGTTTTTATAGTACTGTAGAGAAGACCATTAACCACTCCTTACCAGCAAGTGAAAAAATATTGATACTGTACCAAGAACAAATGAACTATTTAACAAATGTGGTAGGAAAAGATTTACTACGGACGGTATATACTGCTGCGATGACAAATCAAGTGGAACAAGATCATTATTTAATCAGTCCACAGCGGAAAATTTTCCAAATTATCAATTCATATATTGTGGAAGGAATTCAACAAGGGGAATTCCGACAAGATTTACAAGTAACACAAATGCAAACTATTATTCAGCGCTGTATGCGAGCAAATGTCTACGATTGGTTAATTCATAATGAAGATTTTGATTTAGCTACCCAAATGGCACAATTCACAGCTATCGTATTGGATGGAATGAAATTAAAAAATAACTAGTCATTACATAGCTTACTTAGTTAATGCTCGAGCTTCTCTGGACATCAGTTTCGCTCGGGCTTCCCACCTTTTCGCTCAGTTTCAATGCATTTTCGCTCGGCTTGCCCGCTTTTCTGCTCGGCTTCATCCTTTTTCCGCTCGGCTACATATCTTTTTCGCTCGGCTTCATTCATTTTCCGCTCGGCCACACATCTTTTTCGCTCAACTTCATTCATTTTCCGCTCGGCTTCCATTCATTTCCGCTCGGCCACACTCTTTTTCCGCTCAGCCACACATCTTTTTTGCTCAGCCTCATCCCTTTTTATTCAGTTCGCCAAATTTTCCTCTTCCCAAAAAAATAGTAGCACTTCACAATTCATGAAGTGCTACTTAATTATTAACTTACAAAATATTGTTCAACTATGGTTTCTACAGGTAAGGGCTTGTTATATAAATAGCCTTGACCTTTTTGGCATCGATGGCGCTTGAGAAAATCGACTTGTGACGCTTCCTCGATTCCTTCTGCAACGACCTCTAAGCCTAAATTATGAGACATTGAAATAATGGCCTTGATAATGGCCTCGTTTTTATCATCCTTAGCAATGTCTGCAATAAATGATTGGTCAATCTTTATAATATCAATCGGATAGCGCTTTAAATAACTTAAAGAGGAATAGCCAGTACCAAAATCATCAACTGATACATAGACACCTAATTGCTTCAATTCCGTTAAAATGGAAAATGTTTCATGAACATTGGTCATGGAGCTTTCGGTAATTTCTACTTCGAGTAATTTAGGCGGGACATTATATTTTTTTAAGGCTTCCTCAATCTTTCGAGCAAAATTTTCTTTTCTAAATTGCTTTGGTGAGATATTCACAGCAATTCGTACAGGACGATAGCCTTTCATTTGCCACTCCTTTTGATAGCGGCATACCTCATCAATTATCCAATCGCCAATCTCAATGATTAAGCCTGATGCCTCTGCAATGGGTATAAATTGTGCAGGTGATACAAAGCCAAATTTACGATTATTCCACCGTAACAATGCCTCAAAACTATTGATACTATTATTCGTTAAATCCATTTGTGGCTGTAAATGAATACTTAGCTCATTAAATTCGATAGCACGTCTTAAATGTGCCTCCATTAATGCCTCGTTAGGAAAAACAGTTATCATATCTTCTCGGTAGTAGCGATAATGTGAACGTCCATGTTCCTTAACAGAAAATAAGGCTTTATCCGCTTTACGCACTAGAGTCTCCAAGTCCTTGCCATCCGCTGGGCTAAGAGAAATCCCAATCGATACACTAATAAAATATTCTTGCCCATCGATCATAAACGGCTGTTTGAGAGCATCTAATATAGCGTTTGCTTTTTTTTCTATTTTATTGATGGTTGCATCTTTTAGGACAAAAATAAACTCATCACTATTATAGCGATAGAGGGAGCATTTTGAGTAGCACAGTTCACGAAGTCTATGACTAAACATGCGCATTAGCTCATCTCCCTTACTCTCACCAAGAGATTCATTAAATTTTTTAAAGCGGTCAATATCAACTAAAATAAGTGCAGCTTGTTTATTTTCATGCTTTTTATCATTTAAATGATGCAACCAGTGCTCTTTAAATGCTTTACGGTTCCAAATACCCGTCAATTCATCCATTAATGCTAGGTAATAAAAAGATTCTTGATCATTCATAAAGCTATTGGCATCTTTTACAAATAAATGTACACCAATAATTTCTCCATTAAAGTAGGTTGGATGAGTCGTTAAGTAGAAAGGTTCATTACTTAGCAATTGGTCTTTAAGCAAACATTTAGGCATACCAAAAGCAGAACCCTCAACAGTTTTTGCAAATAATAATTTGAATTCATCGATATACTTACTTTCTAATAATGAAAAAATATTTCGTCCTACCAGGTTGTGATGTTCACTTGATAATAGAGTAGTGGCAGCAAAGTTTTGGTGTATAATACGACCTTGAATATCAGTTGTTAACACAGGGCTTACATATTGTTCCACAAATTGCAAATAAGGCGCCACATCATTATGTGTCTCACGTAAAATAACTGCAACAACTGATTTTTCTAGATGCTGTACATTGACAATAATTTTTTTTACTTTGTTCCCTGTACAAATCTCTAGTTTTCGATCCATATTTAGTTCTTGCTGTAATATTTTCAATATCTGCAGCCAGCATTGCTCTGGAAAAAATTGCTCGGCATTGGTGGCATCCACATCCTGTAGCTCAATAAATGACGGTAGTTTATCGTTAAAATTAACGACTTCAAACGCTTTTGTATCAACTTTTCTCAAACATACAACTGCATCAAATGGGTTAAGCTGTATGACTTGGTGATAGTCTGCAAATGGCGCTACACTCTCTTTATATTTTTCCATTATATCCCTCACTAAGTAGCGTGTTTGCTTTATTCTTCGTCTAGCGTAGGCTTTAGTGCATCCTTTAAGAACATTTCTTGACTATTAATAGGATCTTCGCTTCGATCAAACTCTTTGTAGTGATATTTGCCATTAGAATCTTGAATACGAGCTTTGGCTGTATCCTCAAGTTGTGCATTCATGATGTTTATAATACGAGCTTTTGCTTCACTTGCATATACAGGGAATAAAATTTCTACACGTTTAATCATATTGCGTGTCATCATGTCTGCTGAAGATAAATAGACTTTGTTTTCCCCATTATGATGGAACCAATAAATACGAGAATGTTCAAGGAAACGGCCAACAATACTAGTTACAGTGATATTGTCACTAATGCCAGGAATACCTGGTCTAATACAACAAATGCCACGAATAATCAGCTCCACTTTAACACCTGCAATGGATGCCTCATATAGCTTCATCATTAAATCTTTATCTGTTAGTGAATTCATTTTTGCACGAATAAAACCATTCCCATACTTCTTATGACACGCTATTTCCTCATCCATTAAACGAATAAATTCATCTCGAATATCGAACGGTGCTACAACTAAATGATTAAATGTAGGTTTCTCTGTATAACCGCTTAAATAATTAAAGAAGTTAGTGGCGTCAATACCAAATTCCTTATCTGACGTTATTATGCCCATATCTGTGTAGATTTTTGCAGTGGCATCATTATAATTCCCTGTACCTAGATGTACGAAACGTTCAATTTTTCCGTTACTGCGACTTACAACAAGCGTTATTTTAGAGTGTGTTTTTAAGTTGTTCATACCATATATAACAAGACAACCAGCCTGTTCAAGTTGCTTTGCCCAATGCACATTATTTTCCTCATCAAAGCGAGCCTTTAATTCAACTAAAACCGTTACCTGCTTGCCATTTTCAGCTGCCAGCTTTAATGCCTGTATAATCGGGGAATTCCCACTTACTCGATACAATGTTTGTTTAATAGCCAATACATTCGGATTTAGTGCCGCTTCTGAGATAAAATCGACGATAGGAGCAAAGGACTCATACGGATGGTGGAAAAAGATATCCTGCTGTAAAGCCTTTTCAAAAATATTTTCATCAGATTGTATATCTAAAGGCGGCTGCGGGATAAAGCTTTCATATTCTAAATGCTCTCTGCCAACTGATATGCCCTTTACAAAGGAGAACATAAATGTTAAATCTAATGGTCCGTCAATATGAAAGACATCCGATTCCTCGATTTCAAATTCATCTAGTAGATAATTGAGAACTTCCTCATTCATTTCACCCTCACGTACTTCAAGACGACTTCCAACGCCCCATTTACGTTTTTTCAACTCTTTCTCAATTTCAACCAGTAAATCCCTTGCCCCTTCTTCATGGATGGTTAAATCGGCATTACGTGTTAAACGGAAAGCCTGTGCTGATTTAACACTATAGCCGTAAAAGAGCTTATCTATATGGGCTACGATCACATCTTCTAGAAGAGCAACTACTGTTTCTCCTTCTGCCGAAGGGACTTTAATATAACGATCTAATACAGATGGTACCTGTACAATCGCTACTCTTTCACGACTTTCTAAGTCTGTCTCGTCTTGCTCTAATAATACGAGTAAATTTAATGTTTTACCGAGCAATGTCGGGAAAGGACGATAGGCATCTACTGCAACAGGTGTCAGCACAGGGAAGATTGTTTCTGTAAACATTTCATTGATAAATGCTTTTTGTGTACTATTTAAATCTTTGATGTCTGCTATATGTACATTATGTTGGGGTAATAAATCATAGATTAAATGTCTGTATACCTCCGTTTGGCGACGCACTAATGCCTGGGTACGCTCTGCAATTTTGGCAAGCTGCTCTTTCGGTGTTAAACCAGACTTATTTTCCGCCTTATGAAATCCTGCACGTACCTGATCCTGTAAACCTGCTACACGAACCATGAAAAACTCATCTAAATTCGAGCTAAAAATTGCTAAAAACTTTAGACGTTCTAGCAGAGGATTATTAACATCCTCTGCTTCCTCTAAAACCCGTTCATTGAAGGCAAGCCAGCTTAACTCACGATTATTATAATATTGAGGTTTGGCAATTTCCTCTAATAATCGACTTTGTGTTTCTGAAACTTCCTCTTCTAGCTGATTATTCGTCAATTCAGTTGTCATCATTAATCAACCCTTCTTCAATAAAGTTTATTTTTATCGGTATCTTTAATGCGCGTTCAAGATGCTTTTTTTGCCGATTTGCTTGATATTTTTCAGCAGCAGCATGATTTTTTACGTATATACCAAGCTGTACATAATCCTCTTCATTGTGCATTTCAATAGCATGTACAATTCTTCTTTTAGAGACATTTAAAGCATAAATAAATTTTAAAAGTGCTCCAAAGTCTCGTATTTTTCGGTATTCTTCACGCCCTAGCCAGTCTTCAAATGGAGCTGCAAATCGTTGGTAATAATCTCGATTTTTATAAGAAGCTAGCAGTGCTAATTTCACTCGCTCCTTGTGATTTAATCCGTCTATTGATTGATTTGCTAGTAAATAGAAAGTATGCTGACTTGCAGAGCTTAACTCAATATATTCTCCAATATTAAATACTTTCGCCGCTTTCGTTAATAATTGCAAATCTTTTGGATTATATTGTAAATAATTCGAATGACAGCACTCACGATATAATTGGTCAGCTAAATGCATTAAATAGTCGACCTCGTCTTCAGTTCGACCATACTGACGGGCTAATCTTCTAGCGTTTCCCTCAAATACATTGTATTTATCATAGGCACTAGGATCCGTCTGTAATATACGTTGAATAATAAGCCCCTCACGTAAGCCTTTTTTCGTTAGTTGGAACACTTCACTTCCCACAACCTCCATTAGAACGCGAAAAACTTCTAAAGCAGGGACAATAATATCGGCTCGATCCGCAGAAAGTCCATCCAATTGCTTCAGATCATTAAAGCTCAAATCTCCTAAAAATACACTAAGGTCATCTAAATTTCCCTTCGACATTTCATAGCCATGGACACTTGCAATCGGATAGTCGCATTTTTGTTGATGAATTTGAGCAATATTTCGTGCACTTCCTCCAATAGCGATAATCGGTAATCCAACGTTTTGAAGCCAGGGAAGTGTTTTAAATTGACCTCTGATAAATTCAATGAGCTCTTTTTTTTCACTGCTATTAATAATGTCACCCTTAACAAAGCGCTGCTTTAAAGACACTGTACCGAATGGAAAACTGTAAGATTTCTGAAGTTCTTTGTTTTCAAATAGTGTAATTTCAGTACTCCCACCGCCAATGTCAATGGTTACAGCAGATTTAGTACCCATTGAATGAGCTACTGCAACAAAGCCAAAGTAAGCCTCTTCTTCCTCAGATAAAAGGTCTATTTGTATGCCTGTTATTGCCTTCATTCGTTCAATAATTTCAGCTCTGTTAGTAGCTTGACGTATAGCAGCTGTTGCAGCAGCTTTAACATCAATTACTTCAAAATCATCAAGCATTGCTTTAAACGTTAATAATGTTTCAGTCAATACTTGTATGCCTTCCTCAGACATTTCTCCAGAGGGTTGTAAAAATGTACGTAAACGTGCAACTGTTTTAATATTTCCAAGTTCACGAAGCCCCTCTTCTTTATCGTATAGATACAATACTAATCGAATGGTGTTAGAACCAATATCGATAATCGCCGTTTTTAATTCATTCAAATAATCACTTCCTTAATGCTTCAGCAAATGCATAGTCTTATTTTGTTCTTGGCATATTTATCTATACAAAAAAGTCGGACTCCCTTGCTAGGCATCCGACTTTCTTTTAGTTATTAATGATACGTTCAGGATACCCATTATTAATATTGTGAAGTACCTTTTCAACTCTATCCAATATTGACAGTAAATCTATAAAATCAGCTGGTCTACGCGTAAAATAAGCTCAGCAATTTCAGGTTTACTGATTTGATCCTCCGCTCCTACTTTATCACCTTTATGACGAAGATCATCCGTAATTAAGCTTGAGAAGATAATGACAGGGAGCTTTTGAAGGTCTGGATGTTCCTTGATTTTTCGTGTTAGATGATGCCCATCCATTTGTGGCATTTCAATATCAGTCACTACTAATTGAACATGCTCGGATACATCGCTTCCACCTTTAACAATGGATTCTAAGTATTCGTAGGCATCACGGCCATTTTCGAAAAATTCGACATTAACATAGCCTGCTTCACTCATCGTATCAAATAATAGTTTACGTAATAATGGTGAGTCTTCAGCAATCAAAATACGTTTTTCAGAGCGGTCACGTTTACCAAGCTTTTTAACAGATTCTACACTAATACCTGAATCTGGATTAATGTCCACCATAATTTTCTCGAAATCTAGCAGCAGAATCATTTGCTCATTTTGCTTAATAACACCGATTACTTGTGAGGTACCCCCTTGATACATATCTGACGGCTTTTCAATTTGATTCCATGAAATTCGATGAATCTGTGTAACATTATCGACATGGAATACAACGCGTTGTTTATTAAATTCAGCAACTATATATTTTTGTTGAGGATTACGCTCTGAATGCTGAATACCTAAAACACGAAGCATATCAACTACTGGTAAGACCTCACCTCGTAATTGAATAATCCCCTCTACATGCGGGTGCGCGTGTGGAATAAATGTTACTGGAATCGGTTGAATAATTTCTTTTACTTTAATAACGTTAATACCAAATTTATTGGTAGCCACTTCAAATTCAACGATTTCTAGCTCATTTGTGCCACTTTCTAATAATATACCTTTTTGTTCCAAAGCAACCCCGCTCCTTTCTGTTCAACTTCTTTTTATAATTCAATTGTATCATAGGCAATACATTTCTCCTACTTGCTATTTCCATTTTTATCATGAACTTTTAAATGGACAAATAGACCAATTACCGTCATTACAATTAATGTGGATAGAGCCACCCTACTTGCTAAAGTGCCATAATCTTTCATCCATAATGTAACTGTCCCATAGACTGCTGGTCCAATGATGGAGGATACTTTACCTGAAAATGCAAACAACCCAAAAAATTGTCCACGCTTTTCATCTGGTGAAAGTTCGATAATATAGGTTCTTGAAGTTACCCACATGGAACCTAGTGAAATGCCAAACATGCTTCCTGCAATCCAGAACATCCATTGCTCTGACGCAAAGACAGCAAATGTTAGAGCAATAATCATTAATAATGCCACTAATGTAATTGCTCGCTTAGCACCAACTGCTTTTGTTATGTAGCCAAATGCAAGTGAACCAATAATTGTCGACACAGTAGATACTAAATAAAGGATAATAAATTGACCTGATGTAAATCCTACAATTGTTTTGGCATAAACCGCCATCATCGCAATGGTTGTAGCAATGGCATCATTTAAAAAGAAATACGCAATCATAAAAGTAAAAATGGTTTTGTATTGCTTCATATCCTTAAATGTTTGAGCTATTTCTTTATAGCCATCTAAGAATTTCATTGATTTACGCTGTGCCTTAGGGATTGGTGTATCTTTATTAATAAAAAATAATGGCAATGAAAACAGTAAGTATAAAATAGCTGTTGGTATAAATGCGCGATGAAAATCAGAATTTCCAACATATAAATAAACCAATAAGCCAAAAATGGTACCTAAATAGCCAATCGCTACACCATATCCAGAAATAAGGGGCATTTCCTCTTTTGTCCCTAAATCACCCATCATAGAATCATAAAATACAAGACTTGAATTAAAGAAGAATTTAGCAATAACGAAGCTAACCACCACTAAAAACAAGCTCAAAGGTACACCTGAAAAAGTCATTGTTGTTTGCAAATCCGCAAAAATGCCCATCATAAAAGTAAAGAAAATTGATATGGATGCAAACCAGACGATAAATCGTTTTTTATAACCTGTTTGATCAATCCATACACCAAATAATGGCGAAAAGACAACAAGGAAAAAACTGGCGACGGCATTTGCATATGAAATAAAAGTACTCGCCACTTGCTGCCTCACTTCATTAGTTCCTAAGACTTCATCCATGTAGAATGGAAAAAATACAGTGTTTATATTGGAGGAAAAAATCGTATTAGCAAAGTCATAAAATGCCCAAGATAAAATGGGTAGTGATAGGTACAATGCCAGTTGATTTCGATGCTGTGTTTCACCCTGTTGGCTTTGTCTCATAAAACCCCTCCTCTTCTCTCTTATATTAGTAAATTAATTCCCCTTTGCGATAAAAAATACCTTTTTTTTAAAGAAAAATAACACGTCTTTACATACCATTTACAAAAAAAATCACCTCATAAGCTTTTTGAGATGACTTCTTTTCATGTAAAGCTAGAAAATAGTCAATATCTGTAAGGACTTCCATAAAGATTGAGAGTCGAAACTCGGTGCAATTCCCATCCAAGTGACTTTTCTAACTATAGTACATATGCCAAATTACAACACTATAAATGATAATAAACATTAAATTCACGATAACACAAACCATATTCAAGCGCCATGTGTGACGCCAAAAAACACTAAAAAGCCCTGCTATTACCAGATTAGCTATAACACCTTGCACTATGCATACATACCATTTCTAGCGTGTTTGGTGGAGTTCGAATTACACGTGTAATTAGGAATAACAATAAATGAAAGTACGATAACGTTCCATAAATTAAAAGTTGCACAATAACATGAGTAGTAATCACTATAATAGTTTGTTTCATATACGATTACCTCCTCCCTCGTACTCTCATAAAATATGATTTACAAATCACATGCAAAATCCTATCAACTAGCAAAAAAATATCCAAGCCCCCTCGCTTGGATAATTCTTTTCACTATTCTTCGATATTAACCCACATGGAAGACCATTGTTCAATTGCCTGAAGAACAGGCGCAAGTGCATGTCCTTTTTCCGTTAACTCATACTCAATAACTACTGGTGTTGAAGGAATAACTGTCCGTGTCACAATTTGTTCAATCTCTAATTCTTTTAATCGTTCTGTTAACACCCTACTGCTAATGCCCAGCTGATTTTTGATAGCTGAGTACCTTTTAGGACCTTCTAATAACTGATAAATAAGCAAGGTGTTCCAGCGATGATTCAATATGGTTAGCGCTTTTTCAAAGCGTGGACAAATTTTTTTTTGCTCCAATCTACCTGCCTCCATCGTCATTATTTCTTATTTAACAGTATATCATTTTTTCAAAAATCAGTTATAAAAAATAAAACTTAGTTACTTGACAAAAGTTATTTTTAAAAATAAACTAAGTTACGAAATGTAAGCGAAAGGAGATAATTAAAAATGCAAAATATTGGATCAACTATTTTACGTGTCGTACTTGGTATTATTTTTGCAGTTCATGGATATCAAAAATTTCAGGGTGGTATTAGCTTTACAGCTGATTATTTTAGTTCTCTTGGAATCCCTGGCTTTATGGCTTATGTTGTAGCTATCATCGAATTAGTTGGTGGTGCTGCGATTATTTTAGGCTTGGGTACAAGACTTTTTGGAGCTTTATTGACTGCAACAATGGTAGTTGCTATTTTTACAGCGAAGCTTAGTGTTGGTTTTATCGGAGAGAATGGATTGGCAGGTTATGAATTAGACTTAGCTTTAGGTGCCATTGCTTTATACTTTGCTCTTGCTGGGGCTTCTAGCTTCTCTTTAGATGCAAAGCTTTTTGAAAAAGAGTAATGTTATCCGCAGCTTTCTATTTTCTGTGTGGTAGTGAGCAGCATTATAAGAAGAAAACCCGAAGTATTCCTTACTATAAGGTTATACTTCGGGTTCTATATTATAGATAAGCTTTTAAAAGCGCTTGCGTACCATTCTCGCCATAGCCCTCTTCAATAAGCTTCTCATACATTTCAAAGGCAAGTGTTAAACCTGGTAAGGATATCCCCATTTTTTTAGATTCATCTAAAGCAATTTTCATGTCTTTGACAAAATGTTTAATATAAAAACCTGGTGCATAATCGTCTTTAATCATACGTGGTGCTAAATTACTTAAAGACCAAGATCCAGCAGCACCAGACGCAATCGATTGTAATACTGTTGGTAAATCAAGTCCAGCTTTTAAACCGTAAGCTAATGACTCACACACCCCAATCATCCCTGAAGCAATAACGATCTGATTACACATTTTAGCATGCTGTCCTGCACCTGCTTCACCTTGATAAACAATATTCTCACCAAAATGTTTCATAACTGCTAATACTTTATCGAATGTAACCTTGCTTCCGCCAACCATAATGGATAGTGTACCATTTTGAGCACCGATATCTCCTCCAGAAACAGGTGCATCTAACGCTTCTACCCCAAGACCTTGGGCATGATTAAAAATCTTCTTGGCTAAAGTGGGCTCTGAAGTAGTCATATCAATCAAGATATTGCCTGTTTCAGCAGATTGAAATAATCCATTGTCTCCAAAATAAACTTCCTCTACATCTGAAGGATATCCAACCATTGTGAAAGCTATATCCTTATTTTTAAATGCCTCTGTTGGAGAGCTTGCCCAAGTTGCGCCCAATGCTACAAGTGGTTCAGCTTTTTCTTTAGTTCGAGTGTAAACCGTTACTTCATGACCATTGTGTAATAAATGCTTAACAATACTAGCGCCCATAACGCCTGTACCAATAAATGCAATACGTTCTTTTCCCATATATAGCGACTCCTTTATTATCTATGCTAGTCACCAATTGAAAACCAATGATTAGCACTTATTATTATCTTTTCAGTGTAGTGGAATAAGTTCAATAATTCAAACTCTTCTTATGACTTGTACTAAAAAGTCATGGTTGAGCATATATACGAATAAATAAAAAAGAGAGCAAGTGATGGGGTATCACTGCTCTAAAGGGGGAAATGAGAATGTTGCTGTGTTCAATTTAAGTATTCCCCAGTAAATGTTTTTTAAACATCATTTTTAAAGTTTATACTCTGAATACTAGAACATTCTTTTATTCTTCTTGATCTTCTTCTTCCTCAAATACTGTCTGTCTATAATAAGTGTTCATTAACTGATCTAATCTGCGACTCAGTTGAATGGTTTTTGCATTTTGTAACCCGTTTTCTACACCTGAGCGAATCATCATCTCACGAGTTTGTTCCATTTGTTTCAAGAGTAGATTGACCATTCATACAACCCTCCACATACAAATAATCATACCATTATTATACATTTATATTTCATTTCTTACAGCATTAACTTCCGACAATGTTCGACAAATTAACTTCTAGGAATTTCCTGATAAGTATAAATCACTAGCCCATTTTGTTTGGCCTCACCACGAAAATGTTTGAATAAAGGATGTTTTACCAGCACTTCTCGAAATTCATAAAATTGTTCCTTATCAATTTCTATACTGTTAATTTCCCCATTCTGTAATTGTTTAAGCATATTTTCGTATTTTTCCATTTATTACATTCCTTTCTTCTTAATCATTTTGTGTATTAAATTATGAATTATTCAAAAAAAGCTTTACGTT
The DNA here is from genome assembly GCF_058788755.1 of Lysinibacillus sp. FW301-JW8. Classification (NCBI taxonomy): domain Bacteria; kingdom Bacillati; phylum Bacillota; class Bacilli; order Caryophanales; family Bacillaceae; genus Lysinibacillus; species Lysinibacillus sp. FW301-JW8. The sequence continues at coordinate 7,771 of NZ_JBYTBB010000033.1, read as the reverse complement.
TCCCTTTTTTTAATGCAAACTGTATATTATTAGTCGATGAAGGAGCTGACTGTCTGTGAAAATAGCTGAAGTTGGAAATATTATCGAGTTTAAAAATGGTCTGCAAGGTATTGTTGAAAAGGTTAATGAAAATTCGGTAATTGTAGATTTAACATACATGGAGAACTTCGATACTTTAGAGATTGAAGAGAAAACAGTTGTCAATCATAAACGATACAAAATTTTATATACTAATGAAGCTTAATAGTCTGAATAGTCCCTATTTGTCTTTATAGATGATATGGGACTTTTTTTTTGATAAAATTAAAGCATGGAGGTCGAATTATGCTTACAAATTCGAAACAAACAATATTATTTCTCCTTTCTTTATTATTCGTTTATGGCATGCTAGCTTTTACCTTTGCTAATCAAGCTGTATTTTGGTACTTGTATGCATTTATTTTGCTTGTATGTATTGCAATCTCCATCTTGGCTGGTAAAATCGAAGATCAATTACCTACATGGCAATTTCTACTCTTTGGTATTGGATACGGTACAATCACATATGGTATCATTCGCTTTGGTTATTGGCTTGCACCATACATCAATGATTCGTTAGTACAATCTGTTCAAAATTTTTTAACAAACTATGGACCACAAAATATTTGGCACTATATTTTACTTGTATTCATTATAGCTATTGGTGAAGAACTATTTTGGCGCGGATATATTCAACAACAGTTAAAACGCTTTATGCGCCCTGCTGTTGCTGTTATTGTAACAGCTATTTTATGCGCCATCTCCATTGCATTAAGTGGCTTTATGCTTGGTATGGTTGCTGCACTCATAGCAAGCCTTATTTGGGGCTTTTTATATGAATGGCGTAAAAGTATGCCACTTGTTATTGTAGCCCATGTAGTTTTTGTACTATTATTATTTTTAGTGTTACCTTTAACATCATAACATTAAAAATTGGAAACATTTTATCTTTACCAACGTTTAATTTAGAAAAGGAGGGCTTTTCATGCAAAAAAAATTATTCCCATTACTTGCATTATTACTAACAGCTGTTTTAGTTGTAGGATGTAATACTACTGACAAATCAGAGAATTCTGATGCTCAAAATAATGAGCCATCAAATACTTCCAATGAACAAAAACCATCTGAGGATAACACTGCAGGTGAAGTGCAAGAAACGCCTACATCAAATGATTCAAACACAGATACCTCTACTAGTCCACAGCAAGAGGTTAAATACATTCAAAAAGGTGTAGATAAAACTGAAAAGGCAAGTGAATCTAAAAGTGCTGAACAGGGCTATAAAATGCAACAGCTACCTGGATTCACACTTACTCAAGAAGAACCAGGTAAAGACATGTTAGTCTCAAATGAAAATGATGAAGTATTTATGCGTATTGAAACTGTAGATGCTTCTCAAGCAAACTATAATGATGTTAAAACTTCTCTGCAAGATCATATGAATGCTGTTGGAGAACCAGTAGCGTTAACTTCTGAGGAGCTTGCTGCATTTAAGAATGTAACAAACATCGAAGGCTATGTAGTTGATTTCGATACGGAAAAAGTAGTTGGGGTTGTTTTTGAAAAAGATGGCTTAATTACAAAACTAATAATCCATGATAATGATGAATTAGATTTAACAGATGCTATGCTTAATATGGCAGCAACAATTTCAAAACAATAAATATTGAAAAAAAGACTGTAGTCAAACTAAAATGTTTGCCTACAGTCTTTTTTGTCTATAAAAAACACCCCCTAAAGTTAGATAATTCACTCTAACTTTAGGGGTACAGCTTGTTTCTCTTTTTAATAAGACAAATCTTTAATGGACAACCCTAACTTTTTCAACAAAGTGATAGCTTGATCTTTTTCTTCCACAGATAACACACTCACTAGCTCATGTAAATGACGCTCATGCTTTGGAAATAGCTCACTCATAAACGCCTCACCCTTATCAGTAATTTCTGCATAGGTAACCCGGCGATCTGCTGGACAAGAGACTCGCAATAAATATCCTCTTTTTTCAAGTTTGTCAATGACATACGTAATAGACCCACTGGCTAGCAAAATTTTATTGCCAATTTGCTGTAAGGGTTGTCTTCCTTTATGATAAAGAAGTTCTAGTACAGCAAATTCAGTAGGATTTAATCCATTCTCTTGGAAAAATGAATGGGTTGTCTCATTAATCGCTTTATGTGCACGTGATAATACAATATATAATTTTAAAGATTGCTTTAAATCTTCTGACGTCATATCCTTTTCCTCTCAATTCGCTCTTTATACATGCCATTATAGCGATTTTAGAAAAGCATTGTCAAAAGCAATATCTATATTTATGCACTTAAAACATTTATGCAACCATTTTTACTTTCCTTATGTTACTAAATACGCAGAGTCCTTCGTCGATACATCTACTGCATCCATTTGATTAAATGTGTAAATTGGGAATTGCATGTGGAAGCATGTCCCCTTCTGTAATTCACTATTCACACCTATTAGCCCTTCATGCTCTTCTATCACTTTTTTCACGAAAGCAAGGCCTAGTCCTGTCCCTGTTGATTTGGTCGTGTAAAAAGGCTGGAATAAGTTTTGAAGGGTACTATTATCCATACCGACGCCTTCGTCTTTAATCATTAGTTCAATCGTACAGTCAATGACATTCATTTCTATCGTGATCGTTCCACCATTATTCATGGACTCCATCGCATTTTTGATGAGATTCATGAAAACTTGCTTTAAACGATTTTCATTGCCGCCAATATATGCTTGATTAGCAGAAGAAATATATTGAATCATAATATTTTTCATCAATGCATCTGGAAGCATAAATTCAATCACTTGCTTTACAATATTGTCTAAATCTAATAATTCCACCTTCATACTTGTTGGCTTGGACAATACTAAAAGTTCGGATAAAATTTGTTCCATCCGTTGTAGCTCACTATCAATGACAGATAAATACATTCTTGATTCTTCATCAGCGTTCAGCTTTAATAATTCCGTAAAGCCTTTGAGTGAAGTCAATGGATTACGAATTTCATGGGCAATGCTTGCAGCCATTTGACCAACAACATTTAATGCCTGCTGATGCTCAACTTTATGTTGAAGTTGTTTCTTTTCTGTTTCATCATTAATAACTGTGATAATAATATTGTTGTATTCGTCAAAAACACTAGAGATTTCATAATAACAAGTTCTGCTTACTTGCGTTTCATCAACAACATGAATACTTGCATGTTTCTCACCCATCAATTTTGAAAGATAGGATGTAATTTGCCCTTTTTTCATTGTAAATGAGTCAAAGATATGCTGATGTGCTTTATGAAGAAGCTGCGCTTTTTCTATTTTTAAATACATTTCTGCATACTTATTGAGCCCAAGAATTATCCCGCTAGCATCACTTACTATGACAGCATATGGTAAGTGATCGTACGCATTGAAAGACTGTGATCTTTCCTGCTCCTGACTAACATATAACTTATGGGCAACATCATTATTTAATGTTGAAATTTGGGCAACGATTTCCTCCGTGTTTGAATCATAAAAGCATTTGAAGGACATCATCTCAAATTCGTTACCAACAATACGAATATTAAAGATTTCTTCAGATCTCAGGTCGTTTTGTAGTTGTTTGACAAACTTCGCCCATTTTAAATTGGATGGCTCGTCCATTGCTAAATAGCCAATATACGTTAAATTCAGGTTAAAAAGTTTTATAGCAGCTTCATTAACGTTTAAAATTTTTCCTGCTTTATTCAGAATAAGTGTTGGTGACGAAGTACTTTTCATAAGATTTCCAAAACATTGATTAATATCATTTTGCTTCAACTTTCTCACCGAACCTTTCAAAAGAGTAAAAAACCTCTAAATTGAATTTTGAGTCTTTACTATACTTTATGACTGTACGATTCTATTATTACAAAATTTAGTAAATTTAAGTATTTAAAATTATTTCACGAACCGTTCACAAAATAAATAGGTAAAAAGGATTATATTGTATGATAGCTACTTGACTGTTACAATTAGATGTTGAAAGGAAGATTATTGTATGAATACTATTTTAACTACTTTAAACGCAAAGTATATTCACACAAATTTAGCATTGCGTTATTTAAAAGGAGCTGCTTTACCAGAGTTTAATTCAATTATTGCAGAATACACAATTAAAGATCCTGCTTTTAATATTGTATCAGATTTATTTCAAAAAAAACCTGATATTGTAGGATTTAGTTGCTACATTTGGAATATTGAAGAAACTATTCACGTTATTAAAATGTTAAAAACTGTCTGTCCCGATGTTAAAATTTTGCTGGGAGGACCTGAAGTTTCTTATGATGCCCACTATTGGTTACGTAGAGTTGAGGAAATTGATTTTATTATTATGGGCGAAGGCGAGACATCTTTCAAACAATTACTGCACTATTTACATGGAGAAATTTCGTTAGATGATGTACCAGGGATATGTTATCTAGAGGATGGTAAAGTAAGAATTCATGCTCAGCCACCTAAAATAGACTTACGAGAATTACCGAGCCCATTTCGTTTTGAGGAGGATATCTCACATCTGAGCAAACGAATTCAGTATATTGAAACAAGTAGAGGATGTCCGTTTAGCTGTCAATTTTGCTTATCTTCAATTGAAGTAGGGGTCCGTTATTTTAACCGGGAAAAAATAAAAGAAGACATTCGATTCCTAATGAATAATGGTGCGCGTACAATTAAATTTGTAGACCGTACTTTTAATATTAGTCGTAGCTATGCTATGGAAATGTTTCAATTTTTAATCGATGAGCATAAGCCGGGCGTTGTATTTCAATTTGAGATTACCGCAGATATTATGCGTCCTGAGGTCATCCAATTTTTAAATGATAACGCACCAAAAGGTTTATTCCGTTTTGAAATAGGCGTACAATCTACAAACGATTTAACAAATACACTGGTTCAACGCCGTCAAAATTTTGAAAAGCTAAAGCGTACGGTAACGATGGTTAAAGATGGTCGAAAAATTGATCAGCATTTAGATTTAATTGCCGGTCTGCCTGAAGAGGATTATGGCAGCTTCAGACAAACTTTTAATGATGTTTTTGCAATGAGACCTGAGGAATTACAGCTTGGATTCCTTAAGCTGTTGCGCGGAACAGGGCTTCGTCTTGAAGCTGAAAAATTCGGCTATACTTATGTGGATTTAGCACCCTATGAGATTTTCTCTAATAATGTCTTAAATTTCGATGATATTGTCCGTATTAAACACGCAGAGGATGTACTTGAAAAATATTGGAATGATCATCGTATGGACCATACAGTTGAATATCTAGTAACAGAAGTTTTTGAAACACCTTTCGATTTCTTCCAAAGTTTCGGAACTTATTGGGAAACAGAGGGATGGTCCCGAATTGGCCATCAACTTGAGGATTTATTCCGTCGTTTATTAATGTTTTTAGAAACGATTGAGGGTGTTAATATAAATATTGTTAAAAGCTTAATGCAGCTAGATTATTTGATGGTACAGCAATTCCAACCACGCAAGCTATGGTGGAAGGAACGTCCAACAGAAGAGCAACTAAAAGCAATTTACAATGCTTTGCGTGAAAACCCTTCAATAGCGGGAGAAGAATTCGCTAATTTCAATTTATCTGAAAAAGAATTGTTTAAGCATACACTTGTTGTTCCACATAATATAGATTTCCAAAATTTCACAAAAGGCAAAATTGTACAAAAAAACGGGTATCTATTCACATATTTCCGTCAAGGACAAGCCCCATACTTTGCGTCAATCCATTCCATATAATTGAAAACGCTAATCCTATAAAATCAAAAATAGGATTGGCGTTTTTCTACTCTTAAAGAATTCTTGAATCTAACTAACATCTTTAAAAGCTACAATATTTATCTCTAATTAGTGTCAAACCTAGAAGTTCACTACTGTAATTATTTTAGTTATGGTAGCATAAATAACCCAAGAATTCTTAGTGCTAAACTCTTAACATAAAACTATCTTTATCTTGTAAATAATACCCATTTCAATGTTGTATAATTCGGGACAAATAATTTTAAATTTTTTGACAATTTAATGAAAAAGTGTATTTCCTATTGTTTTTGCCTAGTTGAAAGAAACCTGACTATACGGTAAAACTTAGTTTAACGTATAGTCAGGTTATGATAAAAATGCTAAAGCGCTTTTATTACCCTATAATTACACGTTCCTTCGGATAGTGATAGCTTGACTTTTTGCCTCTTCCCCCGCCGCCAAGGGTGTACAGGAAGGAAATTAAGCCGACACGACCAACAAACATCAGAATAATAATAATGATTTTGCCAACGATTGATAAATCAGAAGTGATTCCTAATGACATTCCACATGTACCGAATGCTGAAGTAATTTCAAAAATGATTTGTATTAGTGATGCATGCGGTTCAGTAATGAGTAAAATAATTGTCGCAACTAAGACCATAAAGAAAGCCAGTAAAATTACAACAAACGAGCGGAAGACATCAATTAAATGTATTTCTCGTCCAAATACTTGAATATCCTCTCTTCCTCGTGCGAAGGTAATTAAAAATAGGATAGCCATGGCGAATGTTGTTGTACGTATCCCACCACCAACTGAGCTAGGTGAAGAACCAATAAACATGAGGAAACTCATAAAAATATCTGTTGCTTCACTAAATGTTGTTACATCATATGTTGTAAGTCCAGCTGAGCGTGTCGAAACTGAATGAAACATGGCAGAAAATAGCGCCTCATGCCAAACCATTCCCTTAAAGGAATGAAATGATTCAAGTAGAAAAATTACGATTGCACCAACTACAAATAAAATTGCATATGTGGAGGTAGTAATTTTTGTAAATAAACTGAATCGGAAATTTGCATGGCGATTCATCAAAAAAGTTTTTACTTCTATTAGTACTGGGAAGCCTATAGCGCCAAGGACAATTAGTACCATCGTTATCAATTGGACAAAATAATCATTATGAAACGGGAGCAAGCTCATTCCTGTAATATCGAAACCACCATTAGTAGTCGCAGAAATAGAAGCAAAGACACCATGTAGAAACGCTTCCTCTAACGTATCGAAATAATTAGTAAAGTGTAATGTTAGTATAAATGCACCTACAACTTCAATACCAATTAAGATTTTTAGTATTTCTCGTATTAATTGAACAACGCCAGATAAATTATATTGGTTATGGTCTATCATAATTAATTGACGCTCACGCATCCCTATTTTTTTCCCAACCAGTAACCAAACAAAGGTACCGAGTGACATAATGCCAATGGCTCCTAGCTGCAGAATTACAAGCACCATCACGAGCCCAAAGGTTGTATATGTCTCTGATATATTAAATGTTGTTAAACCCGTTACACTTACTGCACTTACTGCTGTAAACAAGCTATCTAATAACGAAACTTTCACACCTTCTTGATGAACGCCCGGAAGTCGTAGTAACAGGAAGGAAATCGCTATGGCTATAAAATAATAAGATACTAGTACCTGAAACGGCGTTACAAGCCTATTCGAAGTTTTTTTCCAAGGCACTTTCATAACTCCTTCCATACTCTAAACTCGATAGATATTAGTATAGAAAAAATACGTCAAAAAAGAAAGAGGAATAGATATGACTATTCCTCATAGTGTTGAAAAACTAAATGGTCAAGGTACTCTTTGTGAACACTCCTAAGTCAAATGAAGATGATCTCCGTTCCAGGCTACTCGCTTTGCCGCTGACGCTTCGCTTTCGCGCAGAGCAAGGCTTCCAGTGGGCGAGCGACGAG